>DASTOO010000025.1:0-15200 GCA_035762505.1 Candidatus Krumholzibacteriia bacterium | reverse complement strand
TCCGCACAAACCGAACTGCCATGGTGGAAGTCATTCCTGTGACAGGTAGAAGCTCAGACTTTCCAGCGCGACCGCCAGGTTCACGTTGCGGAGGGAAATGCCCTCCGGCACGACGAGCTGGGTCGGCGCAAAATTGAGGATACCCCGGGTTCCGGCGCGGACGAGGATCTCCGCGATGTCGTGGGCTGCATCCGGCGGGGTTGCAATCACCGCGATCGCAACCGGATCGCGACGGAGGATGTCCTCCGCCGTGCGTTGGTGGGCGATCTCCACGTCGAGCCACTTCGTTCCGACCTTCTTTTCGTCCACGTCGAAGACGTGCTTGAAGAAAAAGCCGTCGTCCCGGAAGCCCTGGTGATAGAACAGCGCATGCCCCAGCGAGCCCGCACCGAACAGCGCCATGGTCCACTGCTGGTTGAGCCCGAGGATCTCCATGATAGCACCCTTGAGTTCGGCGACACTGTAACCGAGCCCACGCGTCCCGAAATTTCCAAAATAGGACAGGTCCTTGCGGACCTGGGCGCTCGTGATTCCCCCCAGCTCCGCAAGTCGTTGGGATGAAACGGTCGGGATGCCGCGCCTCTCCTGGTCGAGCAGGATCCGGAAGTAGTTCGAGAGCCGCCGGACCGTAAACTCGGAGATTTTCTCCATTTTGACTCGCACCTACGCCTCTTCCTCTTCCACGGCCAGGTGTGCAACGTCGACCACGCGGTCCCCCTCCTCCAGATTGATGAGGCGGACGCCCTGCGTGTTGCGGCCGATGACCGAAATACCGGAGACGGGGCAGCGAATGACGATGCCGTCCTTGGTAATGACCATCATCTGGTCGCTGTCCTTCACTTCCTGAATCGTCACCACTTTGCCGTTGCGTTCGGTGGTCTTGATGTTGATGACGCCGATTCCGCCGCGGCCCTTGACCGGGTAGTCCTCGAGCGGCGAGCGCTTGCCGTAACCCTTTTCGGTGACGGTGAGGAGTGTGGCCCCCTTGCTCACGACCACCATGCCGACCACTTCGTCGTTGTCGCGCAGCGTAGTGCCCTTGACGCCGGTGGCGGCGCGGCCCATCGCGCGCACGTCGCCCTCGTGGAAGCGGATCGAGCGGCCGTTCTTCTTGGCCAGCACGATGTCCTGGTCGCCGTTGGTGATGGCGGCCCCGATCAGCATGTCGCCGTCGCGCAGATTCACCGCGATGATGCCGCCGCGGCGCGGGCGTCCGTACTCGCTCAGGTTGGTCTTCTTGACCAGGCCCTTGCGGGTGGCGAGGAGCAGGAAGCGGTCCTCGCGGAACTCGCTCACCGGCACGCGTCCGGTGACGCGCTCACCCTCCTGCAGGCCGAGCAGGTTCACGATGGCCTTGCCGCGCGCGGCGCGGCCGGCTTCCGGAATCTCGTGCACCTTCACCCAGTGGCAGCGACCGCGGTCCGTGAAGAACAGGAGGTAGCTGTGCGTCGAGGCGATGAATATGTTGTCGACGAAGTCCTCGTCGCGCATCTTGATGCCCGTCACACCGCGCCCGCCGCGCTTCTGCTGGCGGTACGCGTCGAGCGCGATGCGCTTGATGTAGCCCGCGTGCGAGATCGTGATCACCATGTCCTCTTCGGCGATCAGGTCCTCCACGTTGAAGTCCACCGGGCCCGCGTCCACGATCTCGGTCTTGCGGTCGTCGCCGTACTTCTCGCGGATCTCGCCGATCTCGGACTTGATGATGGCGAGCACCTTCTTGCGGTCGGCCAGCACGGCCTTCAGCTCCGCGATGAGCGCCAGCAGGCCCTGGTACTCGTCCTCGACCTTCTGGCGCTCGAGGCCGGTGAGGCGCTGCAGACGCATCTCGAGGATCGCGTTGGCCTGGATCTCGGTGAGGCGGAACCGGGTCATCAGGCCCTGGCGAGCCGTCTCGACGTCCTTCGCGGCGCGGATCAGCGCCACGATCTCGTCAATGTGGTCCAGCGCGATGCGCAGACCTTCCAGGACGTGGGCGCGTTCCTCGGCCTTGCGCAGGTCGAAGCGCGTCCGCCGCAGCACCACCGCCTCGCGGTGGTTCAGCCAGTGCTGGATCATCTCGCGGAGCGTGAGCACTTCGGGGCGGTTGTTCACCAGCGCCAGCATGATGATGCCGAACGTCACCTGCATCTGCGTGTGCTTGAAGAGCTGGTTCTCGACCACGCGCGCGTCGGCGTCGCGCTTGAGGATGATGACGACGCGCATGCCCTCGCGGTTGGACTCGTCGCGGATGTCGGCGATGTCGCTCACGACGTCGTCCTTGACCAGCTCGGCGATGCGCTCGATCATCATCGCCTTGTTCACCTGGTAGGGCAGCTCGTCGATGATGATCGCCTCGCGGTCGCCCTTAGTCTCCTCGACGTGCGTGCGCGCGCGCACCACCACGCGGCCGCGGCCGGTGGTGTACGCCTCGCGGATCCCGAGGCGGCCGAGCACGATGCCGGCGGTCGGGAAGTCGGGGCCTTTCACGACGTGCAGGAGGTCCTCGTCGGTGACCTCGGGGTTGTCGAGGACCATGACGCTGGCATCGCAGATCTCGCGCATGTTGTGCGGCGGGATGTTGGTGGCCATGCCCACCGCGATGCCGGCGGAGCCGTTGACGAGCAGATTCGGCACCCGGGCCGGCAGCACGATCGGCATGGTGCGCGACTCGTCGTAGTTGGGGCCGAAGTCCACCGTCTCCTTCTCGAGATCGGCGAGCATCTCCTCGGCGAAGGCGGTCATGCGCACTTCGGTGTACCGCTCCGCCGCCGGGGGATCGCCGTCCACCGAGCCGAAGTTGCCCTGGCCGTCGACCAGCGGGTAGCGCAGCGCGAAGTCCTGCGCCATGCGCACGATGGTGTCGTACACGGCCTGCGTGCCGTGCGGGTGGTAGTTACCGGTGACGTCACCCGTGACCTTGGCGGACTTGCGGAACGCGCGGTTGTGCGCGAGCGAGAGATCGTTCATCGCCGTGAGCACGCGGCGATGCACCGGCTTCAAGCCGTCGCGCACGTCGGGCAGCGCGCGGGAAATGATCACGCTCATCGAGTAGTTGAGATACGAGTTGCGCATCTCCTCTTCGATGGGGATGGGAACGATCCTCTCGTTGATCGACATTCAGCTCTCCTGGTCTGCTCGGGGCGGACCCGTCATTTCGCGTGGTGACGGTCCGCGGGCGCGATCCTGCGCACGATTGTGTCTTTGCGGCCTGGGGACGCCTTGTACCTCACTCGGCGCGCCCCCCGCTTCACCGTCCCGGGCGGCGCGGCCGCGGCCGGTTGTGAAACGATTTTCATGTGGCGCAATAATAGAGGGTCGCGGGCGGAATTGAAACAGTTTTTTTGGGGTCCCAACGGGTTTAACTTGTTGTAATATATAGTGTTAGCTGTCCTGGCCGGGGTCCCGGGGGGCGTCCTTCGGGTGGAGGCGGTCCGAGACCTTACGGACCGCGCTGCGGGTGGTGTCCCTGATGCGCCGGAGCCACCGCCGCGCGAAGGCGAACTCCACTCCCAGCAGCGCGAGCCCGCCGACGATGGTGAGCAGTCCCGGGCCCGGGAGCACGAGCATGGCGATGCCGAGCAGCACGATGGTCCCGCCGATCACCGCGATCACGATGCGGCGCGCGACGCGGTAGGTCACATTCCACGTTTGCCGCACGCGTTCATCCATGCGCTTCCTCCGTCCGTATCGCCGCCCAGTATAGCATCGGGCGACGCGGAAACGGGGAGCGATGCGGAGTCATGAGTAACGATCGGAACAAAATGGTGCGTGCGCGCGTCCACCCTTGGAAACGATGCGGACGAATCTGATACAATTGAAGCACGCGCTAAATCGGCCTCATTGCTTATCCCGGCCTTCCGGATCACACCCAGGTGAACAGAGCAGGTTGATCGTCATGCATCTGCGGCCCTTGCAGCGGTGGCGCGTCTTCGCGCAGTTGTGCATCTTCGCGGTACTCGTGGCTTCGTGCGGTCAGAACGGCGACGCGGCGGCGGCGGCGGACGTTGCCGTCCACGACCCATACGACGTGTGGGGCTTCGAAGAGTACCAGGCGGTGGTTCTCGGCGAGATCGCAGACGCTCGCGGTCGCGGCTGACCTATCCATCCCTGCGCGCCCGCGGTGTGCGCACCGCGAGGCGGGGCGGTTCGATTGCGCGGCGCATCGCCGTCGCACCCGTCGGGCACAGCGTCGTGAACTCGATCGAGCGCTTCATCGCGTCGGGGGCGTCGTCGCGCGCGCAGGGCGCGAAGCCGTGCCGCGCAAAGTAGTCCGCGGCGGTCATCGTCAGCAGGAACATCTCGCGCACCCCGCGCGCCTGCGCGAGACGGATCGCTTTCGCGACGAGTTCCGCCCCCAGCCCCCGCGCCTGCCATCCCACGTCCACCGCGACCGAGCGCAACAGCGCGGCGTCGCCGTACACTTCGAGCGCCGCGCACCCGATGATCTCCCCGCGGGAACGCGAGACCAGTGTCGTGCCGAGGAACCGCTCCAACCCCTCGGCCGAGAGGCCGTTCGCGCCCAGCAGGCCGGCGATCTCCTTGAGATCCTCCGGCGCGGCGGGAGCGACTCGGTGCGAAATCGGGAGCGACATGGCGCGATTATATCATCCCGCCGCGGCGATCGGCGGTGACAAGCCGGTTAACTTGCCCTATTATGAGGCGATTACCCCCATACCGCGTCGCCTGTAATGACCATCAAACGACTCGCCCACTACGACATCATCGGCCCCATCGGGGCCGGAGGCATGGGCGAAGTCTACCGCGCCCGCGACACCAAGCTCGGCCGCGACGTGGCCATCAAGCTCCTGCCCGAGGCGTTCGCGCGCGACGCAGACCGCCTGGCGCGCTTCGAGCGCGAAGCGCGGCTCCTCGCCTCCCTCAATCATCCCCGCGTCGCGTCGATCTACGGCCTCGAAGAGGATGGCACCCACCGCTTCCTGGTGCTCGAGCTCGTCGAAGGCGAGGACCTCGCGAAGCGCATCGCGCGCGGGCCGCTCCCCGCGGACGAGGCGCTCGCCATCGCCGAGCAGGTGTGCGAGGCACTCGAGGCGGCGCACGAAGCCGGCGTGATCCACCGCGACCTCAAGCCGGGCAACATCGTGCTCGGCGAGAACGACGCGGTGAAGGTCCTCGACTTCGGCCTCGCCAAGGCGCTCGACCCCGCGACGAACGCATCCAACCTGTCGCATTCGCCGACCCTGCTCGGCTCCAGTCCCACCATGCACGGCGTCATCCTGGGGACGGCGGCGTACATGAGCCCCGAACAGGCGCGCGGCAAGACGGTGGACAGGCGCGCCGACATATTCGCGTTCGGCTGCGTGCTCTACGAAATGCTCACCGGCCGGCAGCTCTTCACGGGCGAAACGGTGAGCGACACGCTCGCCGCCGTGCTGCGCGCGGACATCGACTGGGACGCGCTCCCCAAGGGCACGCCGCGCGCCGTCCGCCGCCTGCTCACGCGCTGTCTCGAGAAGGACCCCAGGCGCCGTCTGCGCGACATCGGCGAAGCCACCCTCGTGATCGGCGACCTCCGCTCCGGCCGGCTCAGCGACGAACCGGCCGCGGTCGGAGCGCCCTCGGTGCCCAAGCGCCGCTTCGTGGGGACGCGCGGCATCGCAGTGATGATCGTGCTGCTCGCCGCCGTCGCCGCCGCGTCGAGTGCGGTCACGCGCATGCTGGCGCCCAAGCCCGCGGAACAGCCGTTCCGGAAGTTCATGCTCGATGTCTCCATGCCGGACTCCCTCGGAATGAGCGAATCGCCGCGGTTGTCGCCCGACGGCCGGCGCATTGCATTCTTCTGCGGCGGTTCGGTGTGGGTGCGCGACTTCGAGAGCCTCGAATCCCGGCGCCTGGCGGAGGCCTCACCCGACGTCGCGCCGTTCTGGTCGCCCGACGGCATGCAGATCGGCTACGCGACGTCCAAGCGGCTCTGGAAGATCCGCGCCGACGGCGGCGACCCGCAGCCCATCTGCGACTCGCCGGCGGCCTTCGGCGGGGGCTCGGGCGCTTCCTGGGGTGACGACGGGCGCGTCGTGTTCTCCTACGGCAACGGCGGAATCTGGGCGGCGCCGGTCAGCGGCGGCGACGCGCAGGAGATCATTCCCGTCGACCCCGATACCGAGCAGGACATCCACCAGCCCGTTGCGTTGCCGCGCGGAGCCGGCATCCTCTTCATCTCGCACCGCCGCGCGACCGGGCCGGACACGATCGTTCTGTTCGCGAACGACAAGCGCGAAACGCTCATGCAGTTCCAGGGGCAGAATCTCTGGTCCATCGCCTACTCGTCGAGCGGTCACCTGCTGTTCGTGCGTATTCCCGACAACGGCGGCCTGTGGGCGGTTCCGTTTTCCGTGGAGCAGCTGGCCCTCACGGGCGAGCCGTTCCTGGTGGCGCCGAAATCCAGCGAGGGAAGCGTCGCGGAGGGCGACCTGCTCGCCTATCAGCCGTCGATTACCGGCCAGCTCGGACATCTCGCGTGGGTCACCGAAACGGGCGCGATCGTGCCGGCCGGCCTCGAGTCGATGTCGAGCATCAACTCGCTGGCGCTTTCGCCGGACGGCACGAAGGTCGCGGTGTCCATGCGTGAGGCCACCACGCGGGATCTGTGGGTCATCGACATCGCGCGCGGCACGCGCATCCGCCTCACCTTCACGGGCAACTACAACGCGATGCCGGCGTGGTCGCCCGACGGGCGCGTGATTGCGTACCGCAACAACGACGAGGAGAGCGTCCACGTCGTCCCATCCGACGGCACGGGCGGGCCCCGCTTCGTCACGGATCACGGCGCCTTCCCGACGTTTTCACCGGACGGGCGCTGGCTCCTGTACAACTCCCGCGGCAGCGGAAGCAGCCAGGGCGGCGACGCGGACATCTTCATGCTGGATCTTTTGTCACCCGACACGACACGGGTCCTGCTCCTCGGCGGCACCGGCAATCAGCGCGGCCAGGACGTTTCTCCCGACGGGCGCTACGTCGTGTACGTCTCGGACGAAGCGGGAACTTCGCGGGTGTTCCTGACCACGTTTCCGGAGGCGACTGGAAAGTGGCAGGTGTCGGTTGCGGGCGATGCCCGGTGGCCGCGCTGGTCGCCCTCAGGAGAGCGAATCTACTTCATTTCGGACGACCGCCTGGAGTACGTCACTGTGGAGGCCGGCGCGACGCCACGCCTCGGCGCTCCGCAACCGGTCGTCAACCTCGCGCGCGGGCGTATCGAGGAGTGGGGTTTTCAGAAGCTCGACGTCGCCACCGATGGCCGCGTCATCATGGTAGGCATGTCCCGGGATTTCGACGTCCCCCGCGGCTTCGTCATCGTCGAAAACTGGCTCCACGAATTCGTCGACTCGCGCTAGCCATGGACGGCCGCGGGGCACGACGGGTTCTGGTGTTGCTGCTGCTCGCGGCGGTGACCGGCGCCGGTTGCGCGGACGACCCCGTGACCCCCGGAAATCCGCCGCCGCCGGCGCCCATCGCGTGGAGTCAGCTCCGCGGCGGACTCGGCGTCGGGGAGATCCGCTCCGTCTGGGGAACGTCACCGCAGAACCTTCTCGCCGCCCACGCCGCGGGCATCCTTCGCTACGATGGCTCCGCCTGGCGCCCCGATCCCGTCCCTCCGTCGCTTCCCGCGCTGAATGCGGTGTGGGGCGCCCAATCGGGCGCGCCGTTCGCCGCCGGCGACGAGGGCACGCTGCTCCGTTACAACGGCGCGTCGTGGGTCGAGATGACGAGCCCCACCGCGTACGACATCGGCGACGTGCACGGACGCAGCGCCTCTGACGTGTTCGCGGTCGCATCCACGCGCTCGACGCCGGACGACGTCGTGGAGTTGCTCCACTTCGATGGAATCGGGTGGGCGTCGATCGCGTCGCGTTCCGGCGTCGACGGGAACGCCGTGTTCGCCGTTCCCGGCATGGTCTTCGTGGTGTGCGACGCCGGCCTTGCGCTGCGCCACGACGGTGCGACCCTCCACGAGGACGACACCCTCGTCGCCGAGAACCTCCTCGACGTGTGGGCCGCCTCCGCGACGGATGCGTACGCCGTCGGCGAGAGCGGCCGCATCCTGCGCTGGGACGGTGTCGCGTGGTCGCCGATGACGAGCGGCGTCACGACGAGACTCCGCGCCGTCTCGGGCGCGTCTTCCAGCGACATCACGGCCGTCGGCGACGGGGGACTGATCCTGCACTACGACGGGGTCGGGTGGTCATCGACGCCGGGCGGAACAACGGCTTCACTGGCCGCCGCCTGGATGCTCCCCTTCCAGCGCAGCGTCGCCGGCGGTGAGTTCGGAACGGTGCTCTTCGGGTCCAACGCGCAGTGGGCGCCGCGAAACCTCGGGCAGCCGTTCACGTTCGAGGCGGTGTGGTCGACGTCGGATTACTACATGGCGGTGGGAACGGGACCCGACGGCGGGGTCGCGCGGGATCGGGACGGCTTCGGCTGGACGTTTCCCGGCGGCCTCCACGCGATCAGCGGTTTCGGCCTCGGCTACGTCGCGGCGGCCGGAGATGACGGCGCGATCTACCGCTTCGACGGTGGCGACTGGGCGCCGGAAGCGAGCCCGACGGCGTCGACGCTGCGCGGCATGACCGCGCTGGTCTCACGCTTCGGCGAGCCGTTCCGCATCTACGCAGCCGGCGACAACGGCGCGCTGATCGTGTGGAAGGGCGGCGGCTGGACGACGGCAACGCTACCCGCCGGCGCGGAGGGACTTCAGTTCGTCGACGTGTGGGCAGCGGCCATCGACGACGTCTTCGCGGTGGCCTCCAACTCGACATCGATCGTCCGCTACGACGATCCCTACGAACTCGGGGACTGGACGCTCGAAGTTACCCCGGCCACTTCGCACCTCCTCGCCGTCGGGGGCTGGCGCGCGGACGTGTACATCGCCTCCGAGGCGGGGGAGATCTTCTTCAATAATGGAGGCGGCTGGCAGCCGGTCCCGAGCCCGGTGACGACACCCATCCGCGACATCCGCGCGCTCTCGGAGACGTCGATCTTCGCGGCGGGCGACGGCGGCGTGATTCTCCACTTCAACGGAAGTGCGTGGCGGAAGACGGACTCTGGCTTCCCGGGAAATCTCACCGGTGTCTGGGGGGCCGAGGGTCGCTCCATGTTCGCCGTCGGCGTGGAGGGGGCCGTCCTCGTTCTGCAGGACTAGGGCAGCACGTCCACCGCGTCACCGATCCGCGCGAGCGCCGTCTGCAGATCGGAGGTCGCCAGACTCCACGACAGGCGCACGTGCTCCGGTGCTTCGAAGAAGCGGCCGGGGACGATCGCGACCTCGCGCTCGCGATGCAGGCGATCGGCGAGAACGTCGACGTCGATCCCGTCCACCCGAACCAGCCCGCACGTCCCCGCGCGCGGCCGCACCCACGTCAGCCGCTCGTGCGAGCGCACGAACGCGTCCACGATCCCGAGGTTGCGCATGAGCAGCGCGTTGGACGCTGGGATGATCTCGTCCGAGCGCTCGATGGCACGACGCGCGATGCGCGCGCTGGGGTGCGCGGTGGACCCCGCGAACAGGTCGTCGAGGCGCCGGATGCGATCCGCGAGGGCGGGCTCCGCGATCACCCAGCCGAAGCGCAGCGCGTCGAGACCCCACGCCTTGGTGACGCTCCCCGTCGCGACGACGTTGGGCGCGATGCGCGCGGCCGTGCGTACGCCCTCGGCGTGGAGGAACTCCAGGTACACCTCGTCCGCGAGCACGTGCGCGCCGGCGTCCGCCGCCGCTTCCGCGATGCGTGCGAGCGCCGCGTCGTCCTCGAAGGCGCCGGTGGGATTGTGGAGATTGGAGAGGACGACAAGCGTGGTGCGCGGCGTGATCGCGCGGCGGATGTCGTCCGGATCGAGCCGCCAGGCATTCTCCTCGCGGCGCTGCACCGGGATCACGCGCGCGCCGAAGTACTCAACCAGGCGCGTGAGCGGTTCGTAGACGGGCGTCTCGAGCACCACGTGATCGCCGGGCTCGACGAACGCGGCGAACGCGATATGGTTCGCCATCGAACAGCCGTGCGTCGTGACGACGCACTCGGGGGCGAGACTGTGGCGGGCCGCGATGCTCGCCATCACCGGCCGCCAGCCGTCGTCGTAGGGCTCCACCGAAGTGATGTCTGCCGGCGCGAGGTCGAGGTGATCGAACGGCAGCCGGGCGACGCCGCTGCGCGCGAGATCGTAGCGCACGGGCGCGCGGCGCTTCACCCAGCGGAGATACTCGGAGCGATGCGTCCGCCGGACCGGCGGCGTCAACGGTGCTTTTGTCCTTCGAGCCACGACGCGTCGGCCAGGTCCTGCGGTCTGCCGACGGCGCGCTTGTTCGTCGCCAGGTCCTCGCGGTTCAGCACCGGGATGCGGATGCCGTCGAGTTCGATGTCGAGCCGGCGCGGCCACGCGTAGTCGAACGCCACGCCGTCGAGCGTCGTCATGAGATCGATGCGCTGTGGAGCGGCGCCGACCTGAACGACGCTGCTCCGGCGCGTGAAGTCCTCCGCGGAGAGGTTTTTCATCGGCACGCCGAAAGCGCCCAGCGCGCGCATGACGCGCGCCGCGTTGTCGGACTCGGGTTTGACCCACAGGTCGAGGTTTCCGGTCGCGCGGGGGAGTCCGTGCGCGGCCAGCGCGTACGCGCCGACCAGCAGGAACTCAGCCTTCTCGCCGGATAACGCGGACAAGATGTCGCGATAATCTGGATTGAGCAATGTCGTACCCCATGAACGCCCACACGTCGACGGTCAGCTGCCACACCATGTCGAGCCGGTCCGCGGGGGGGGCGTCTTTCAAGTCGTCGTCGAATCCCGCGTGGCGGTCGAGTTTCCGCACGCGGTAATTCTGTCGGTTCGTTGCCATTTGATCACACGTCCAGGTTCTTCACCGCCAGCGCGTTATCCTGGATGAATTCGCGCCGCGGCTCCACTTCGTCGCCCATCAGGATGGAGAATATCCGGTCCGCTTCGACGGCATCCTGGATGTCCACCTTGAGGATGGTGCGCGCTTCGGGGTCCATCGTCGTCTCCCAGAGCTGATCCGGGTTCATTTCGCCCAGACCCTTATAGCGCTGGATGTACACGCCGTCGGAACCGCCCCAGTCCTTCAGGATGCGGTCGCGATCCTCGTCGGCGAAGGCGTAGACCTCTTTCTTGCTCTTCTTGAGTTTGTACAGCGGCGGCTGCGCGATGTAGATGTAGCCCGCTTCGATCAGCGGCTTCATGTGCCGGTAGAACAGCGTCAAGAGCAGGGTGCGGATGTGCGCGCCGTCCACGTCTGCGTCGGTCATGATGATGATCTTGTGGTAGCGCGCCTTGGTGAGGTCGAACTCACCCGCACCGGTGCCGATCGCCGTGATGATGGTGCGGATCTCCTCGTTGGAGAACACCTTGTCCGGCCGCGCCTTCTCCACGTTCAGGACCTTCCCGCGCAGCGGCAGGATCGCCTGGAATTCACGGTTGCGCGCCATCTTGGCCGAGCCGCCGGCCGAGTCGCCCTCCACCAGGTAGAGCTCGCTCACGCGCGGATCGCGCGCGGCGCAGTCCGCCAGTTTCCCCGGCAGCGAGGCCGACTCGAGCGCCGTTTTCCTGCGTGCGAGATCGCGCGCCTTGCGCGCCGCTTCGCGCGCCGTGAACGCGGAGAGGCACTTCTCCACCACGGCCTTGCCGATGGACGGATTCTCCTCGAGGTACTCCTTGAGTCCGTCGCCCACGACCGCCTCCACGATGCCCTTCACTTCGCTGTTGCCGAGCTTGGTCTTGGTCTGCCCCTCGAACTGCGGTTCGGGAATCTTCACGCTGACGACGGCGGTGAGCCCCTCGCGCACGTCGTCGCCCCCCAGCGTCACGCGCTCCTTCTTGAAGAGGTTGCGCGCCGCGGCATAGTTGTTGATGGTCCGCGTCAGCGCGGCCTTGAAGCCCACCAGGTGCGTGCCGCCCTCGATGGTGTTGATGTTGTTGGCGAACGAGAACACGTTCTCGGCGTAGCCGTCCGTGTACTGGAGCGCCACCTCTACCTGGATGCCGTCCTTCTCCGCCTGGATGAAGATGGGCTGCGGAATGAGGAGCGACTTGGCGGTGTCGATGTACTTCACGAACGACACGATGCCGCCCTCGTACTGGAAGACCTGGCGCCGCGGTTTCTGCGCGCGCTGGTCGTCGAGGACGATCTTCAGCCCCTTGGTGAGGAAGGCGAGCTCGCGCAGGCGCTGCGCCAGCGTCTCGTACTGGTAGTCGACCTTCTCGAAGATCTGGTCGTCGGGAAAGAACGTCACCTTGGTGCCGCGGTGGTCCGTCGGGCCGAGGTCCCGCAGGTCGCTGGCGGGCACCCCGCGCTCGTAACGCTGCGTGTATTGCCGGCCGTCGCGATGGATCTCCACCTCGAGCCACTCGGAGAGGCCGTTCACGACCGAGACGCCGACACCGTGCAGACCGCCGGAGACTTTATATGAGTCGCGATCGAATTTTCCGCCCGCGTGCAGCGTCGTCATGACGACCTCCACCGCCGGCCGGTGCTGTGTCGGATGCATGTCGACCGGGATGCCGCGGCCGTCGTCGGTGACGCTCACGGTGTTGTTCTCGTGGATCACGACTTCGATCTCGGTCGCGTGCCCGGCCAGCGCCTCGTCCACCGAGTTGTCGACAACCTCGTAGACGAGGTGGTGGACGCCGTGAATGTCGGTGCTCCCGATGTACATCGCGGGTCGCTTGCGGACGGCTTCGAGCCCTTTGAGCACCTGGATCTGTCTGGCTGTGTATTCCTGCGTCATCTCGGCCTTTCGCTCCGGTTCCACGGGCGGTACCGGAGACGCTCCCGCGCGCGTTTCCGGCCGCCGAATGTCTTCTCCGCTCTTCATCGTTTCTTCCCGTCTACTCGATTTCCTTCGCCCCGAATCGGATCCGCACCAGGTCCACGTCGGGACAAGCCGCGCGTAGCTTACGCACGAGTTCCTTTTCCATAAAGTGCAATTCCTGCATCCACGCCCCGTGATCGACGTGGACGAAGAGGGTCCCCTTGTCGAACCGCGTCGCGCGGGCGCGCCGCGCGAGTTCGGGCCCGACCACGTCGGGCCAGCGCTCGACGAGACTGCGCTCACTGAATCGTTTCTGCAGCCCGAGATCCCGGAGAACGGACGGGAGGACCGCCCCGATGCGGGTAAAGGAACGCCGCGCCATACGCTCCAGAATCTACCGGTTTCGGGGCGGAAAAGAAACCTGTATTTTCCGGTGCGCGGCGACGCAAATATTTGAAATTTCGATAATTACAGATGTCAGGCGTCCGGTTAACGCGGGGCCCGCCGCGGCGGGGGGCGCCGCCCTCGCGCGCCACTCATCCGCCCTGGCCGATCCATCGGTCGAGCCACCCGAGCATGCGCCGCTGGAAGTCGGCCTGGAGCGCGGGCTCGAAGACGAAATGCCCCGAGCGCGGGTAGAGGACGAGTTCCGCGGGCACGTTTCTGCCCTTCAGGATGCGGTAGAACTCGCGCCCCTGCGACGGCGGCACGCGGGCGTCGTTCTCGCCGTAGCAGAGCAGCGTGGGTGTGGTGACGCGCGCGGCGTGCGTCACGCTCGAGCACTTGCGGTAGGTGTCCGGCACCCCCCACGGCGCGCCGCCCATGTACGCTTCGATCATCGGGGGAATGTCGGTCGTGCCGTACTGGCTCACGTGATCGGTGACGCCGGCGCCCACCAGTGCCGCCGCGAAGCGGGGCGTCTGCGTGATGGCGTACGACGCGAGCGTCCCGCCGTAGCTCCAGCCCGCGATCGCGAGGCGCTTCGGATCCGCGACACCGCGCTCCACGAGCATGTCGATGCCGGTCATCACGTCCTTGAAATCGCCGCCGCCCCAGTCGCCGATGTTCGCCCGCAGAAACTCCCGCCCGTGGCCGCCCGTGCCGCGGAAGTTCGGGAAGAAGACGGCGTACCCCCGCGCCGTGAAGACGTGCGCCGTTATCTCCCCCTGCGGCCACCCCGGGACACCCGCTTGGACGGAGAACGCCGCCATGCAGGGGGTCGACGGCCCGCCGTGGATCACCGTCACCAGGGGAAGCGCGTCGCCGGCGCCGCGTTTCTCCGGCGTCACCAGGATCCCCTCGATCTCGCGCCCGTCGAAGCTCTTCCAGCGCACGATCTCGTCGCGCCCCGTTGCGGCCTTCGCCACCGCCGCGTTGAGGGGGGTCACCGCGGTGGCGGCGAACGGCGTCAGCGCCGAGATGAACACCTCGGCCGGCTCCGCCATGGTGGTCCGCAGGAAAGCGGCGCGCGATCCGTCGGCGGAGAAGCTGAATCCGCCGTGGACCGCCGTACCCTCGCTCACGCGGGCACTCTTCCCGGACTCGAGATCGATGGCGTAGAGGTGCCGGGTGACGCCGCGCGGCGCGACCAGGTAGATCGTGCCCGCGTCGGCGGACCAGTGATACTCGGCGCCGTAGTCGCGCTCGTCGAACGCCTGCGAGACGGAGATGGGCGGCGCGCTTCCGTCCGCGGGGACGACGCACACGTAACAACAACCGATCCAGTCCTTGACACCGTCGTGCGATAGAAATGCGATCCGGCGCCCGTCGGGCGACCATCGCGGATTGAAGTCCATCCCCTCGCGCACCACGAGCGGGGTCGCCGCGCCCGTCGCCGCGTCGAGGATGTAAACGTCGGTCCCGAAGAAGAACCCGATGGTCCCCGGGAGCGACTGCAGCGTCACCGCCAGGCGCGTTCCGTCCGGAGACCACTCGATGGTGGTAACATCGGCGGCGTCGAGCAACGGGAGCTCGCGATCGTCCCCCGTGGCGACGTCCAGGATGTGGATGCGCGACGACGGCGCCGCCTCGTCCTCGATGCGCACGTCGGCTCCCGCTTCCCGCCGCGCACGCAACGCCTCGGATTCGCCGCCGGGCGAGAGGTACGCGATGCGTGTCCCGTCCGGCGACCAGGCGAACTGGGCGACACCGGCCGCGGCACTCGTGAGCGCCCGCGGTTCGGCTGCCGGCACCGGGCCCGTCTCCAGCAGGAAGATCTGGTTCGCGCCGCCGCGATCGCTCGCGAAGGCGAGCCGCCCGGATGCGTCCGGCGACCAGCGGGGCGTGTCGTCCCATGCGGGGCCGCTCGTGAGCCGGCGCGTCTCGCCGGTTCTCGCGTCCGCGAGCCACAGGTCCGCGTCCCACGCGCGGCCGCTGGAATCGATGGCCGCCACGGCATAGGCGACGGCGTGGCCGTCGGGCCGGATGTGCGCGTCGTTGACGTTCTTCA
>DASTOO010000024.1:0-5235 GCA_035762505.1 Candidatus Krumholzibacteriia bacterium | reverse complement strand
CACCATCGACCGCCTGGCCGCGCAGAACGGTTCCGCCATGTAACCGGCCGCAAGACCACGCCGCAGACATTCGAGCTTCGTATCCAACCGAGGAGCGCATCCAACATGAGAGTGAGAAGGACCATCCTGGCCGTGTGTCTCTCCGCCCTGGCGCTGACGCCCGTGCTCGCGTCGGCGGAGGGGAAATTCAGCGCGTGGGTGTTCGGCGACTACTACTACTTCGCCGACAACCACGATTCGGTGCTCGTCGACCAGAACGGGTTCTGGTTTCGCATCGTCAACCTGACCTGGGACGAGGAATTCGACGACGAGCTGTCCGCGCGCCTCAAGATCGAGTCCGCGAGCCCGGGCAGCTTCACCAACTCGCCGGCGTCGATGCTCACGTATATGAAGGACGTGTGGATCAAGTGGAGCAGGAGCGACCAGGCGGTCATCCTGGGACTCAGCACGACGGTCTCCCACAGCTACACCGAGGACATCTGGGGATACCGGCACCTCGAGAAGATCCCGTTCGAGATGGCGGGGTTCGGAGGATCGCGCGACGTCGGGCTGGCGGTCACCGGCGCGGTTCTGGCGGAGAACCGCCTGGGCTACCACATCATGCTCGCGAACGGAAACGGCCTCCTGAACGAGCAGGACGGAGAGAAGCGGATCTCCGGTTCGCTCCGTTACCAACTCAGCGGGACGCTGTCGGTCGAGATGTACGGGGACTTCGAGGACCGCCCCGACAACAGCGACCGCGTGACGTTCCGCGGGTTCGCCGGCTACCGGGCGGAGAAGGCGAGGGCGGGCGTCGAGTACGTGCAGCAGACCCGCGACCAGCCGTCGGGTGGATCATACGACCTGCGCGTGGTGTCGGGCTTCGTGACGGGGAAGGTGGCGGAGAAGGTCTGGTTGGTCGCGCGCGTCGACCGCCACCTCGACGCTGACCCGAATTATTCCGCCGCATCGCCCCCGGGGCGGCCGTACTTCCCGTGGGACGCATCCGTGACGAGCACGTTCGTACTCGCCGGGATGGAGCTGGTGGCGCGCGAGAACGTGACGTTCACGCCCAACGTGGAGGCGACGGTCTACGACGCGCCGGACGGCGGCGGCCCGGACCCGGCGGACGACATCGTGGCCCGGGTGACGTTCATGTTCAAGTACTAGCGCCTTCCGCACCCAATTGCGGCCGCGCGCGGCCCGTCGGTCAGCAGCCGATTGCCCGCGCGGCAGCGCGCCCGCGGCATGTAAAGACACATGCCGCGTTAATGAAGATTTACTTCCTCTTTACCGCCTGTTTATCAACCCGTCTTAATATTCCCACCCAACAGAATGATTTCTGGCGTTCGGTCTTAACACTCAAACAAGGAGTGCACTCCAATGGGATTGAGAAAGCTGACTCTGGCCGCGATCATGGGGTCGATGGCCCTGGCGCCGGTCGCGGCGTCCGCGGAGGGCAAGTTCAGCGCCCATGCGTTCGGTGACTACTACTATTTCGTCGACGACCACGATTCGACGGTCGTGGACCAGAACGGCTTCTGGATCCGCCGTGTGAACCTCACCTGGGACGAGAAGTTCGACGACGAGTTCTCGGCCCGCCTGCGCCTCGAAGCCGCCAGCCCCGGCAGCTTCGACCCCGACGCGCAGGCCCTGATGCTCACGTTCGTGAAGGACGCGTGGCTTCGCTGGAAGACGCACGAACAGTCGATCTACCTCGGTCTCACCAGCACCGTCTCTCACACCCTCACGGAGGACTGGTGGGGATACCGGCACCTCGAGAAGATTCCGGGCGAGCTACAGGGCATCTTCAGCTCCCGCGACATGGGTCTCGGCATCACGGGCATGCTGGGCGAAGCGGAAAAGTTCGGTTACCACGTCATGGTGGGGAACGGCACCGGAACGCTGAACGAACAGGACTCGCGCAAGAAGGTAAGCGCCGCCGCCCGCTTCTTTCCCACCGCGGCGCTGGCCCTCGAAGTGTACGGCGATTTCGAGGACCGTCCCAACGGCACCGACCGCACGTCGTTCCGCGGCTTCCTCGGTTTCAAGAACGACAGGGCCCGCGCCGGCGTCGAGTACACGCAGCAGACGCGCGACCGCTCCGACGGCACGTCCTTTGACCTGAAGATCGTATCGGGCTTTGTCACCGGGAAGGTGGGCGAAAAGGTCTGGCTGGTCGGGCGCGTCGATCGCAACATGGAGCCGGGGGCGTCCAACCCCGGGCGGCCCTACATCCTGATGGACTCCTCGGTGGCGAGCACGTTCGTCCTGGCGGGCGTCGAGTTCGTAGCGCGCGAGAACATCACGTTCACGCCCAACGTCGAAGCGGTCATCTACGACGGGCCGGATGGCGGCGGTGCCGCTCCGACGGATGACATCGTCGCCCGCGTGACGTTCAACTTCAAGTACTAGAAACTCCACACGACTCAGGACGACCCCGTTGCGCTCCATTGCGCGGCGGGGTCTTCCCTTTATCGAGGCCGGGCGGCCGACTTCAAGCGGCGCGGTTGCCCGCCGCGAGCGCTTCGTGTAGTCTCGCGGGATTCCCGTCCGCGGCTCGATTAGTCGATTGGAAAGGAGACCCCGTTGAGACCCATGACATGGATCATGAGCGCAGCCTTGCTCGCGGTCGTCGCCGGCGCGGCGCCGGCCAGGACGCCGGCCGAGGAGTTCAGGGCGCTCGTCGACGAAGAGTGGGACATGCGTATGCGCGAGGCCCCGCTCTTCGCGACACAGGTCGGCGATCATCGCTTCAACGACAAGCTGGCGTCGGTGAGCCTCTCGGACGAGGCGCGGCGCGACGAGGCCACGCGCGCCTTCCTCGCGCGCCTGGACGGGATCGAGCGCGCGAAGCTCCCGGAGGCCGAGCGCGTGAACTACGACCTCTTCCGCCGCGTCCTCGCGGACCGCGCGGACGACTACCGGTTCAAGACCTACCTTATGCCGATCACGAACCGCGAGGGCTTCCACACCTCCTTCGCGCAGCTCGCGGACCGCGTTCCTCTCCGCACCACCCGGGACTACGAGAACTACTGCGCGCGGCTGGAGGGCTTCAAGGCGTACGCGGGCCAGTACATCGACGTCATGCGCGAGGGAATCAAGCAGGGCTACGTTCTCCCGAAGATCGTCCTCGACGGGTGGGAGCCCGCTGTCACCACCCACGTCGTCGACGATCCCACGAAGAGCCTGCTCTACTCCGCCTTCGGGAAGTTCACCGACGCGGTTCCGGAGAAGGACCGCGCGCGGCTCACCGAGCGGGGGAGGAAGGCCATCATGGCGTCCGTCGTCCCGGGGTATAGCGCCTTCGGCGAATTCATGGCGAAGGAATACGTGCCCGCGTGCCGCGCGACCATCGGGGCGTCGGACCTTCCGGACGGAAAGGCGTACTACGAGCGCTGCATCCGCTACTACACCACGCTCGACCTCACGCCGCAGCAGGTGCACGACACCGGGCTTGCCGAGGTCAAGCGCATCCGCGCGGAGATGGACGCCGTCATCACGAAGACCGGCTTCGAGGGATCGTTCGCGGAGTTCCTCGCGTTCCTGCGCACCGACAAGCGTTTCTACTGCGACACGCCGGAGGAACTCCTGAAGGAAGTCGCGTTCATCTGCAAGAAGGCCGACGGCCAGCTCCCGACGCTGTTCAAGACGCTCCCGCGCATGCCGTACGGCGTCAAGCCGGTGCCGGACTTCATCGCGGACAAGACCTCGACCGCCTACTATGAAGATCCGACGGGCGACGGGACGCGCGCCGGCTTCTTCGCGATGAACACCTCCAAGCTGGAGAGCCGCCCGTTGTACGAGATGGAGGCGCTTTCCCTGCACGAAGCGGTGCCGGGCCACCACCTGCAGATCGCGATCATGTACGAGCTCACCAACGTCCCCAACTTCCGGCGCTACGACTGGTTCACCGCGTTCCTCGAGGGCTGGGGGTTGTACTCGGAGCGCCTCGGCATCGAGATGGGGTTCTACCAGGATCCGTACAGCGACTTCGGCCGGTTGACCTATGAGATGTGGCGCGCGATGCGCCTGGTGGTGGACACCGGGATGCACTACTTCGGCTGGACACGCCAGCGGGCGATCGACTACATGGCGGCCAACGGCGCGCTGTCGCTGCACAACGTGACCACCGAGGTCGACCGCTACATTGCATGGCCGGGGCAGGCGGTCGCGTACAAGACGGGCGAGCTCAAGTTCCGCGAGCTGCGCGCAGCCGCCGAGAAGGAGCTCGGCGCTGCGTTCGACGTCCGCGAGTTCCACGACGTGTGCCTGTGGAGCGGGGCGGTGCCGCTTTCGGTATTGGAGGCCAACGTCCAGGCCTGGGTGGCGAAGAAAAAGAAGGGCTGAGGGTCGAATAGTCCCGTCGTCGTCCGGTATGGTTGCCCGTCGGGTGGTCCGGTTTCCGGCGTCCCGGCGGGCAACGTCATTTTACGGAGGGTAATCCATGGCAATCGACGAGCAGCTGGCGGTGCGTTTCGTCTGCAGCAAGTGCAGGAATCAGGGCGCCGGCACCAAGCGTATCTCCGCGGCGGGCACCGGCCTCTCCAAGATTCTCGACATTCAGCACAACCAGTTCATCCTGGTGTCGTGCAGGAACTGCGGGTACACCGAGGTCTACAATCCGGACATCCTGGAAGGGAAGAAACACCTCGGGTCCATCCTGGACGTCCTCTTCGGCGGCTAGCCGCTCGCGCCAACCAAAAGCGCCCCGGGATGTGTTCCCGGGGCGCTGTGGCCGAGCGCGAATCATCTCTCCGCTCTACTCCAGGAGTGTCATCCTTCGGGTCTGCTCGTCGGAGCCGACACGCAGCCGGTAGAAGTAGACGCCCGACGAGACGCGGGATCCCGCGTCACTCCGTCCGTCCCACCTCGTCTGCCACACGCCCCCCGGGCGCTGCTCGTTGAGCAGTGTTCGAACGCGCGCCCCCGTCACGTCAAACACCTCGAGCCGCACGTGCCCCCCACCTGCGCCGACGCCGAACTCGATCGTCGTCGAGGGATTGAAGGGGTTGGGCGCGTTCTGCGACAGGAACACGCGAGCGGGAATGCGGTCTCCCACACCGGTTGCCGATCCCTGCGTGGCGGGCTCGCTGGCATTGCCGCTTTCATCCAGCGCGATTACCGCGTAAACGGAGCCCTGCTCCGGACTCGGATCAACCCATTCCGTGCCGGACGTAGTGTGCACGAGGTAGTCTTCGGTCGGTTCCGGCACCTGACTGGTGGCGCGGTACACCTGGTACAGGACGACATCCG
>DASTOO010000023.1:0-5610 GCA_035762505.1 Candidatus Krumholzibacteriia bacterium | reverse complement strand
TCGACCTTCCTGCTCAACGGCTTCGTTCGCAGCGGGCGCTTCGTGGCCAATCACACCTACCTGCTGGAGTCCGCGCCCCCGGACCGGCGTCCGCTGTACATCGGCTTCATGAACTCGCTGTCCTTTCCCTTCATGCTGAGCCCGATCTTCGGGGGAATCGTCGCGGAGACCCTCGGCTACTCGGCGCTCTTCGCGATGGGCGCGCTCGCGGCGATCGCAAACACGGTCGCCAGCACGCAGCTCGCCGAACCGCGTTCCGCCGACCGGGCGCTGGCGAGGACGCAAGCCCTCAGTGACAGGCCGTCGTGACAGCGGCCCCCGGGGATGACACGCTGGCAGACGGTCGTGTCAGCCTCGGGGCCGGCGAGCCACGAGGCCGGCGCCATGTACGTGTAATAACTTGTTAAATAACATGTTACATCGACGGACCGGAATGGCACGGCGCGTGCAATTCACCGGGTCGTGGAGCAATCACTCACACATCGAACCACTCTGAACATTGCAGACCATCGGGAGGTCACGAACCATGAAAGTCATGAAGTATGAGGCACCGGCCAGTCCCATCGACCGCCTGTTCGACCGGCTGAACTGGGGTTTCCCCACGATCGACCGCCTCTTCAACGAGGCCGAGACGAGCGAAGAGGGCTGGGCGTCGATCCGCCTGCCGCGCACCAACGTGCAGGAAACGGACGACTCCTATGTCTTCACGATGGAGATGCCCGGACTCGACAAAAAGGATGTGTCCGTGAACATCGAGGGCGACACGCTCATCGTGAAGGGCGAGAAGTCGGAACAGCACGAGGAGAAGGGGCTCATCCGCCGCGAGTATCGTTCCGCGCGGTTCGAGCGCAGCTTCAACGTGAACGGCATCAACCGCGAGGGCGTCAAGGCCCGCATGGAGAACGGCATTCTCAGCGTGTCGCTGCCGAAGGCGCCGGAGAAGGTCGGGAAGAAGATCGAGATCGCGTAACCAGCGGGACCTCTCCGCGCGAGAAGAGGCCCGGGGCCGTGGGCGCCCCGGGCCTTTCCTGTTTCCGGCCGGGTGTGTTACCGTCGGGGCACATGTCCTTGCTTCCTTCGATTCCAGCGTTGCTCATAGCCGCCACGGTCACCGTCCCGTCGCCCAATTCCGGCGGCGGCGGGTCCGACACGTGGTATGTCGTCCGCATCGGCGGCGCCGCGGTGGGCACCGCGTCGGAGAGTCTGGTGGAGAGCCCGGCCGGGGTGGTGTTCGGCGCGCATATGAACGTGCGCTTCACCCGTCTGGGGACGCCGCTCTCCATGATGGTGCTGACCGAGGAGGTCTCCGATCCGGACGGACGGCTGCTGCGATCGCGCATGGAGAGCACGCTCTCCAACTCGAGCTCCACGGCCGCGCTGCACGGTGACACGCTGCGCTACGAATCGCGTATCGGCGACACCCTGGACCGCCGCTCGATTCCCTGGGACGCCGCCGCCGCGACCGAAGCGGTCGCCTCGCGCCGGCTGCGGGAGTGGGTCGGCGGCGCAGCGGCGGAGACGACGATGACGATCTTCGACATCGCCGAAGGCGGTTTTCGCCGCCAGCGCTACGTCCGCGCCCCCGCCGACACGGCCGCTGCGCGGGAAGCCGGGCTCATCGCGATCGAGGAGTACGACGAGGGGGCCGTGGCGCCGTCGTCCACGATGTGGTTCGACGGGGTCGGAGTGGTGCGCACCGTGATCCGTCAGCTCGGCGTCGAGATCGTGATCGAGCGGATCGACGCGGCCGACGTGGACCACATCGAGATCGAGCCCGACTTCGATATCATCCGTCAGTCGATGGTGGACTGCGATGGTTTCCCGCGCCCGGTGCGCCGCGTGAAGGACGTGACGCTCCGCCTTGAGTTCGCGGGGCTGCCGCCGGCCGCGCCCATGACCGGCCCCAACCAGGAGGAAACCGCGCGCGAGGATCACGCCGTGGAGGTCCGCCTCACGCGCGCGACCGCGGTTCGCATGACGGGGGAAGCGCCGGCGCTGGAGCGTTTCCTGAGGGCGGATCGCTTCATACAGTCGAACGATGCGACGCTGCGCGCCGTGGCGGACAGCATCCGCGTCGCGAGCGGCAAGCGTGATTGGGAACTCGCGCGCGCGATCGCGGCCTGGGTGAACGCCCACATCGTGCACAAGGGAATGGAGCACGGCTACGCGTCGGCGCTCGACGTGTACCGGTCGCGCGCCGGCGACTGCACGGAACACTCGCTCCTCACGGTGGCGCTCCTGCGCGCCGCCGGGATCCCGGCCCGGCCCGTGGTGGGACTCGCGTACAGCGAGAACGACGGAGCGTTCGTGGGACACATGTGGGTGGAGGCGTACGCGGACCACTGGCGCACGCTGGATGCGCTCGATCTCGAGCTGGACCCCATCCGCCTGCGCGTTCACGCGCCCGAATCCAGCGAGTCGCTGGGCGAACGCGACCTGCTGCGCGCCTATGGCGCCGTGGCCGGTGTCGCGGTGCGCGCGATCGCGTATCATTTCGAGTAGGCGACCGGAGGAAACCTTGCCAAGCCTCAAGAAAACCATGTTCCGCGAGTACGACATTCGCGGACGCGTCAACGACGAAGAACTCAACGCGCGCTCCGCCGAGTGGATCGGCCGCGGTTTCGGGACTTTTCTCGCCCGCCGCGGCATCGAAGACATGGTGGTGGGGTACGATTCACGCTTCGGGTCGGTGGAGATCAAGGACGGTCTCGTCAAGGGACTGCGCGCCACGGGACGCAACGTCATCATGATCGGCATGTGCCTGACGCCCATGATGTACTGGTCGCAGTACCGGTTCAAGGTGCGCGGCGGCGCGATGATCACCGGCAGCCACAATCCCAAGGGCTGGAACGGGCTCAAGCTGGGCGCGGGATTCTCCTCGACGCTCGTCGCCGACGAGATCCAGGAGCTGTACGACCTGATCGAGCGCGAGGACTTCGCGACCGGGCGCGGCGACTACGCCGAGGCCGCGATCTTCGACGACTACGCCGCGGACCTCACCGCGCGGGTGAAGATGGGCCGCCCGCTGAAGATCGTGATCGACACCGGCAACGGCACCGCGGGCGCGTTCGCGCCCCGCATCTTTCGCGACGCGGGGCTCGAGGTCATCGAGCAGTTCACGGACCTCGACCCCGAGTTCCCCAATCACGAGCCGGATCCGGCCCGCACCGACACGGTCGAGATCCTGGGCCGGCGCGTGCGCGAAGAGAAGGCCGATCTCGGCCTGGCCTTCGACGGCGACGGCGACCGCTTCGGCGTGGTGGACGAGAACGGGGACGTGATCTGGCCGGACCGCTACATGATTCTCCTCGCGCGCCAGGTGCTGGAGCGCGCGCCGGGCGGGAAGATCGTCTTCGACGTCAAGTGCACCCAGGCGCTGGAGGACGACATCCGCGCGCACGGCGGCATCCCCATCATGTGGAAGACGGGACATTCCCACATCAAGGCCAAGCTGCACGAGGAAAAGGCGGCCCTGGCCGGGGAGATGAGCGGACACGTGTTCTTCGTCGAGAACTACTACGGCTTCGACGACGGCGTGTACTCCGGACTGCGCTTCGTCGAGTACGTCTCGGCGCGCAAGGAAGCGCTCTCGGCCATCATGGCGGGCACCCCCGCGTACGTGTCGACGCCTGCCATCAACGTCAAGTGCGCGGACGAGGTCAAGTACGACGTGGTCAAACGCCTCACGGCGGAGTTGAAGAGGGACTTCGACCGCGTCGTCGATATCAACGGAGCGCGCGTGGTGTTCGCGGACGGCTGGGGACTGGTGCGGGCGTCGTCCAACCTGCCCGAGCTGGTGCTTCGTTTCGAAGCGCGCACCGCGCAGCGACTCGACGAGATCAAACAGACCTTCCGTGGCTACCTTGCGAAGTACCCCGAGGTCGATCGCCACTGGGAGAACGAGTAGGAGACCCATGACCATTCCGCTGGCGGCGGCGCTATGGGCGTCGCTGGCTGCCGCGGCGTTCGCGCAGGACCTCCCCGAGGGCTATGCACCGCTCGCGGAGACGCAGCCGATCCTCGACAAAACACAGCACGTGCACCTGGCGCCCGACCTGTCGGGGTTGTCGCCGGCGGAGCGCGACGCGGTCGACCTGCTCATCCAGGCGGGGGGGATATTCCAGGCGCTGCACGAGAACATGCGTCACTACCAGGCCGCCGAGTCGCGCATCCTGCTGGCGGACCTGGACCGCAAGCTCGGCTCTCCCCCCGCCACGGGGAACCTCCTCGCGCTCTACTACGCCTCCAGCGGTCCCATCGTGCGCGGACTCGACAACCAGCGGCGCCCGTTTCTCCCCGTCGAGCCGCCCGCGCCCGGCGGCGCCGTTTACCCGTGGGGCGTGGCCAAGGAGGAGGTGGAGGCGTTCCTCGCGTCGCATCCGGATGAGGTCGAATCCATTCTGCACCCCCGGACGGTGGTGAGACGTTGCGAGCGGGAGTCGATCGAAAAGGACCGCGCGGCGCTCCATCGCCATCGCGTCCTGCGCGAGCTGCACCCGGCGCTCGACGCACAGCTGTCCGCTCTCGCGCGCACACCGGATCCGAAGGCGTTCTACGCGATCCCGTATCCGGTCGCGTACTCCGACCAGCTCGTCGAGGCGAGCGCGCTCATCGCGCACGCGGCGGAGAGGATCGCCGCGGAGGACGCGGACTTCGCCGGATACCTGCGGGCAAGATCGCGCGACCTGCTGCGCAACGATTATGCCGCCGGCGATTCGGCGTGGGTGACAGGGCGATTCAGGAATCTGAACGCGCAGATCGGCTCGTACGAGACGTACGACGACGCTCTGTTCGGCGTGAAGACCTACTTCAGCCTGAACATCCTGCTGTGCGATCACGCGCGGAGCGACGCCCTGCGCGCCGCGACGCGCGAGCTGCAGGCGCTCGAGGACGCGCTGCCCTACGACGAGGGGAAGCCGCACAAGCGCGTCCGCACCGACATCCCCGTCGGCGTCTACGACATCGTCGCGGACTTCGCGCAATCACGCGGTACCAACACGGCCACCATCCTCCCCAACGAAGCGAGCGCGGCGCGCAAGTATGGACGGACGATCCTGCTGCGCCGCAACATCATGACCAACCCCGACCTGTTCGATAACGCGCGACGGGCCTACCTCAGCGCGGTGGCGGACGCGTTCGCCGGCGACCTCGTGGCCGAGGGGAACGCCAATCGCACCCTGTGGCACGAGATCGGCCACTACCTCGGGGTGGACCTCACGCGCGACGGCCGCGACCTCGACCTCGCGCTGGGCCAGGCTGCGGCCATCTACGAGGAGATGAAGGCGGACCTGGTCGCGCTGCAGGTGATTCCCGCCCTGCGGAGAATGGAATTCTACGACGACGCCTCCGCGCAGGCGGTGTACGCGAGCGGCGTGCGCCGTGTGCTCCTGAAGAACCGGCCGGAACGGTCGCAACCGTATCAGACCATGGAACTGATGCAGTTCAACTACTTCCTCGCAACGGGTGCGCTCTCCTTCGACGGAGAATCGGGCAAGCTGGCGGTGGACTACGACTGCATGCGCGAGGCCGCCGCGACCATGCTGCGGGAAGTCCTGGAGATCCAGGCGGCCGGCGATGCACCGGCGGCGGAAGCGTACATCGCGCGCTGGA
>DASTOO010000022.1:0-4563 GCA_035762505.1 Candidatus Krumholzibacteriia bacterium | reverse complement strand
GTCATCCGCGCCTGTTCTCGGAGTTCACGCGCGGGCTCGACGGCAGCGAGAAGGAGCGGATCCTGGCACGGTACTATCATCCGCATCGTACCGCCGTCGAGCAGGCCGTCCGCGCGGCGATGCCCGGTTCGCGGCCGGTCGTGCACATCGGCGTGCACACCTTCACCCCCGTGTTGAACGGCCGCCGTCGCACCGCCGACATCGGCGTTCTCCATGATCCGCATCGCGCGATCGAGACCGGTGTGGCGTGCGCGCTCGCCGATCGCCTGCGCGCGGCGGCGCCCGGCCTCGTCGTGAAACGGAACTACCCGTACCGCGGCTGGACCGACGGCCTCACCACAACGCTGCGGCGCGTGTTCCCGGCGAGCCGTTACGCCGGGATCGAGATCGAAGTGAACCAGGGAATGCTGCGGAATCCGGCGCGCTGGCGTGCCCTCCGGCGCCTGATTGCGACCGCCGTTCGTGCCGCCTCCAGCGCCTGACGCCCTGTTCCCCGGCCTCCGGGCCTTTTTTCTGGACACGCGGCGGCGGGCGGGTCGAGAATGCGGACCAACAAACCCTGGAGGTGCCGCATGAAATACAGCTCACTTCTGGTCACGTCGTTGCTGGTCGCGGTCTGCGCCGGTTGCGGCGATGACGATCCGACCCCCGCCGCGCCCGCCGCACCGACCGCCCCGCGAAGCGGGCTCGTCGCGGAGTATCTCTTCAACGGGAACGCCAACGACAGCGAGGGGTCCAATCATGGAACCCTGGTCGGCGGCCCGACGCTTCGCAGTGATCGATTCGGCCGGGCCGATCGGGCGTATACGCTCGACGGCGTCGACGACCACATTACCACGACCAACGACAGCTTCCGGTCCGGCAACAACGTGAGCGTGTCGCTCTGGTTCCGCGTGCCGTCGACGGCGGCAGGACTGGCCTTCTCCCTGATGTGCAGCGATTTCGCCACCGGCACGAGCGGAGCGAACGCGTCGATTGCCATTTCGATTCCGAGCACGGACAACGCCGCCGGGGCATTTACGACCGCAAACGAGTGGCACCACCTTTTGGGGACATACGACGGCATCGATATTAGGTGCTACATCAACGGTGTGCTCGCCGAAACCACGAACCATCCGGGGAACATCTCGGACCCGGACCGCCCGCTGACGGTGGGCCGCTTCAACACCACCTACTGGGCCGGTGATATCGACGACGTTCGCATCTACAACCGCGTCATCTCGGATGCAGGAGAGATCTCGAATCTCTACCACGAGGGGGGATACGCCCAGTAGCGGAGACGGGAAACTAGGCCGCGGGCGACGGCGGCGGCGCCTTGGGGCGCACCGGTTCGAGGTCGCGGAGCAGCGCGCGCTTGGACTGCTCGTAGAACGAAACGCTCCCCACCACGCGCGCGCTCCCCAGCGCCACCAGTGCCGCGAGCATCATCGGGAAGATCGCGCTGTGCCGGTCGGTCATCTCCACGATCAGGACGAACGAGGTGAACGGCGCGCGCGTGACACCGGTCAGCACCGCGATCATGCCGAGGAGCGCCAGCAGCACCGCGTTGGTCCCGCTCCACCACGACGCCACCCACGACCCCAGGCTCGCGCCGATCGCGAGCGACGGTGCGAAGATGCCGCCGCCGGCGCCGCTCATGTACGACACTGTGGTGGAGGCGACGCGCACGCCGATGAGACGCAGGTTCCCCACCGTCTCGCCGCCCAGGATCTCCGAGGTGAGCCGGTTTCCCGGCCCGAGTGCGCGCGCGTCGATCATGTGCAACGCCGCGAGCGCAAGCGCGCACAGGAGTGCCACGGCGAATCCCGTCTTCACGTGCCGGACGGTGAGCCGCCGCCGCAGCCAGACGTTGAGACGAAACGTCACGTTGCCGAAGAAGGCTCCCAGCGCTCCGCCCGCCACCCCGACCACGAACGCGGCGGGAATCACGCGGAAGCCCGCCTCGCCGATCGCTGGAAAGCCGAGATAGAGATAGCTCCCCACCAGCCACTGCGACACCAGACCCGACACGAGCACCGCGGACAGCACCGTGGTGCGCACGCGCGAGAAGTGCTTGGCGGCGAGTTCCTCGACCGCGTAGACGATGCCCCCGAGCGGCGTGTTGAACGCGGCCGCCATCCCCGCCGCCGCGCCGGCGAGCATCCAGGAGTCCAGCGCCACGATGGGAGAGAACGAGCGGATGCGCCGCCCGATCACGTAGAAGATCGAGGCGCTGACCTGGAGCGTGGGTCCTTCGCGCCCCACCACCCCGCCACCGGCCACACACAGGGCCGAGCTTGCGATCTTCACGGCGGCGACGCGCATGCTCAGGAGCGGCGCGATCCACGCGTGGTCGACGCGCGCGTCCTGGAGGTCGATCGCCGCCATCACCTGCGGGATGCCGCTCCCGCCCGCGCGCGGCGCGAAGCGGTTCACGAGCCACCAGGCGAGGACGAAGCTGGCCGGAGCCGCGGCGAAGAGCCACACGGGATGGGCCTGGAAGGTCTCGACGGAGAAACGCTCCGCCGCCTTGTACAGCCAGGAATAACCGACCGCCACCAGCCCCGCCACGAAGGCCGCGGCGATCAGGCCCACGCGGTGGATATTGCGCGGCTGGCCCAGGAAGGCCCGAAGTCGAAGTCCGAGACGGTTCACGGCGTCCGAGCACAACGCAAATCGCGAGCCACGTCAAGGACTTGGGGGCTTTTTTTGGAATTTTTACCGGCGACTGTGACAGCGGTCACGGGGCGTCTGTCTCAATTCATATACGGACGCCCCCAGGCCGCCGCGTGTCACAGTCCCGAACCCGCGCGGCGACCGATCCGGACAGCGAAACGGGCCACGTCGAAAGCCGTGGCCCGTTTCGTTGTCAAACCCGAGGTCCGCGCGCCGCGGACCCGGGATCAAATGAACTTCAGCGCCATCTTTGCGCGCTTCAAGTACAGTTCCAGCTCGTCGATGCGGGCGCGGAGCGTGGCCGCTTCGTCGACGCCCTTGACGCCGCGCATCAGGTAGTCCAGCGCCTCCTGGGCGCCGCGCAGCGCCTTCAGCGCCTCGTCGCGCTGATCGTCGGAGAGACCCATGGCTCGTGCCTCCTCTGCGTCGGTCCTACTTCTCTTCCTCGGCGCGGCGGATGGAACGCGGCAGGCGATCCAGCGCGTACAGCGCGGGGAACGCCTCCAGGTTCGGGAGCCACAGGAGCCCCTCCATCACCGCATCCGAGAGCGATCCGCCCTTCACCCATCGCGTGAAGACCACGGGGTCCTCCACCGTCATGGTGAAGTCCACCTGCTTCGGCGCCTTGTCGGCGATCTCGAGACGGCCGTTCGCGATCGCCATGCAGAACTCGCCGCCGCCGGTCTTGACGCCGATGGTGTGGCTCCGGTCGGCGAGATCCTTCGCGGCACGGGAGCCGGGGGTGATCTTCGCCGCCATCGCGCGCATGTCGGAGAGCGCCGACTTGAACGCGGGCGCCCACTTCTTGTCCTCACGGATCTCGGGGACCGGCGGATTCGCGAGGTTCAGCTGCGACGCGAGGAGTGGCTCCTTGTTGCGGAGCTTCTCGGGCACCTCGCTCATCGGAACGGCGAAGATGTCGAGGATGGTTCCCTGCCGGTTGTCCTCGAACACGAGCTTCACGTCGAGCCCCTTCACGAAGATGCCCGGCCGCGGGATGCCCGTGGTCGTACGAAGCCGGCACGGCAAAAACGAGGCCGCGGGCGCGTCGCGCGCGATATCGATGTAACCGCGGCAGAACGGGGCCTTCCCCACGAACGTCGCCGATGGAAAGAACGTGATGGGAGCGGTCGCCGCCAGCACGCCGCGGTGCGGCAGCGCGATCTCTTCCATGGGTGCGAAGTTGCAATCCGGGCAGTGCCACGTGGCCGCGGGCACCATGACCTGCTTGCACTTCCTGCACCGTGCGCCCAGCAGCTCGCCTTCGCGCAGTCCAATGAAGAAGCGCGACATCTCGCCGTAGGTCTGCTTGTACAGCGTCAGCATTCCGGTGTTGAACTGGAGGTACGTTTCTCCGTCCTTGCCCTCGATCTCCGCCACCTCTTTGGGGAGGTTGTAGCCGGGAGGGATGATCATCTCGCGCTTATCCATTACCTGCCTCCTTCGTCGAGTTCGAGGACGATGGCGCCGCCGAAGCACGCGTTGATGGCGCCGGTGCCGTGCACCAGGGCCAGCGGAACCTCGCGGTTGATCATCTCGCGGCGCGCGGACCACATGGAGAACATGTTGGATCCGCCCACGAAGTGGCCGCCGAAGATGAGCCCGCCCGACGGATTCACGAGCACCTGTTTGCCGGTGGGGCGCTTGTCGTCGCCCAGATCGGCGATGTCGGCCATGATGCCTTCGTCGATCAGATTGCGCGTCTTCCCGATGGGCACGAAACCCATCTCGCCCATCGTGATCATGAGCTGGGCGACGAACGCGTCATGCAGCTCGACGATCCGGATGTCGGACGGCTTCACACCCGCCATCTGGTACGCGCGCTCCGCGGCGAGGCGGTCGGAGACGATGCGATCGAGCGGCTTGTAGTAGCCGCCGCGCCCGACCGCGTACGCCTCGTTGGCGGCA
>DASTOO010000021.1:0-3004 GCA_035762505.1 Candidatus Krumholzibacteriia bacterium | reverse complement strand
GGCTCACGAGGTGCTCGATCATGCACGCGTCCTCGCTGGCCACGTCGGCCGGAACGCCGAGCACGTCGCGAAAGAAGACGGTCAGGAGCTGCCGGTTGCACTCCGTGCGGGCCGCGAGTTCCTTCCCCAGATCGGTTAGCTCCACGCACCCGTAACGTTCGTGATCCACGAGCTCGCGCGCCGCGAGCGAGCGCAGCATCGATGTGACGCCGCTCTTGGAGACGCCGAGGCGGTCGGCGATGTCCCCGACACGCGCGAATCCCTTCTCCTTCTTCAGCGCCGCCACCGCCTGCAGATAGTGCGCCATCGAGTGCGACAGTTCCTTCTCCTGATACCGTTTCCAGATTTCCATGTGATCTTGCCTCGGGTTCCGGGTGCCTGAATAGTGTTGAGTCCACTTAATCTAACAAGACAATATTGTCTTTTTCAAGCCCGAAGTGGGTTTTTTCTTGCAGAGCCGGCACTGCCCGCCGGGTATCGAGATTCTGCGGGGCGACCGGGCCGAATGTGGTAAGCTCGCTGCCGTGGCCTGGTTACAACGACATGTCGATCTCGTGCCCCGCCGGCGCGGGTTCCACCTCGTCACCGACGAGGTCCTGCGCGCCGTCCCCGAGCTGGCCCGGGTCCGCACCGGGATAATCCACCTGTTCCTCCAGCACACGTCGGCCTCGCTGTGTGTCAACGAGAACGCGGATCCGGACGTGCGCGCGGACCTCGAGCGGCACTTCAACCAGCTCGCCCCCGAGAACGCCCCGCACTACGCCCACACGGTGGAGGGGCCCGACGACATGCCCGCGCACATCAAGGCGGCGCTCATCGGCACCAGCATCAGCCTCCCCGTCACCGGCGGCGCGCTGAGCCTCGGCACGTGGCAGGGAATCTACCTGTGCGAGCACCGCGACCGCGCCGGCTCGCGCCGGATCGTCGTCACGATCCACGGCGAGATGCGCGAGGACTAGAGTGCGGCGGGCGCTCGCTGCCGCGCGCCCGTTCGCGTCGCGACAAGAACCAGCATCGCGCCGATCAGCGCCAGAACGCCGGCTGCGATCCACACCAGGCGCGGGTCGTGCGCGAAGAGATTCGTCCCGCCGATCGGCCCGAGTACACAACCCAGCCCCCACGCGATGCCCCACGCGCCCTGGTAGCGCCCGCGCATGTCGGGCGGCGACACGTTTGCGATATGCGCGGAAGCCATCGGGAAGTAGAGCATCTCGCCGAGCGTCCAGATGACCACACTCGTCACCAGCAGCGGGATGCTCTTCACGAACCCCGTCATGACGAAGCCCGCGCCGATGACCACGAGGCCCGTCGTCATGACGCGCCGGGCGGAGCGCCGGCGCGTGACGGACGTGAGCGGCAGTTCGGTGAGGCAGATGATGACGCCGTTCAGCGAGATCAGCATCCCGAACACCGCGCTCGAATAGCCGTACGCGTCGAGTTGGAGCGGATAGCTGGACACGTGCTGCATGAATACCGTCGCCGCCATGAAGGTCGAGCCGATGAACATGAGGAACGGCGCGTCGCGCAGGATCACGGAGAGCGCGCTGCGGCGCGCCGCCGTACCGTGGTGATCGCCGGTCCGGTTGGGGAGCGCCGCGATGGCGGTGCCCGCGTACACGAGCGATGTCACCGCGTCGCCCACGAACAGGAGGGTGAAGGAGTGCTGGGCGAGGAATCCCCCTACCGCGGGGCCGATGGCGAATCCGAGGTTGATGGCGAAGCGGTAGAGCGCATAGGCCGTGACGCGCTGCGCGGGGGTCGTCACGTCTGCGATCAAGGCCGCGGCGGCCGGCCGGTACAATTCCGCGCAGAAGCCGGCGAACGTCGCGAGACCGAGCAGCGCGCGGTAACCCTCCGCGTGCGGAAACACGAGCATCACCGCCGCCGAGAGCAGCATGGAGAGCACGATGCTGTTGCGTCGGCCGATGTGATCCGCGAGCCATCCCCCGACGATCGACGCGCCGATCGCGCCGGCGCCGTACGCGCCCATCGCCAGCCCGGCCTGCGGCGCCGTGAATCCCTTGCGCGTCAGGTAGAGCGCGAGAAACACGAGCACGAAGGTCCCGAACCGATTCACCAGGGTTCCCGCGAAGAGAACCCAGACCGGCCGGGGCATGCCCGCGATATCGGAACGTAGCGACATGGTTGCCCTCCGCCAAGGCGCGACAGTCTAGCGGGCGCCGTTCGCGCGCGCAAGGGACGCGCGCGCGCTTGACGCGGACCGGGGCCGCGCGCTACCCTCACGTTGACTCACTTTTCCACAAGGAGCACCACGCCCGCCGCACTGCCAAGGGCCGAGCTTCCACATCGATCGATTCGAACCGGAAGGGTTCCGAAGGAATGCTCCCTCTCGCGGTACGCGCCTTGGCCCGTGCGGTCCTGCTGGCCGCCGCCGGCTTTCTTGCCGCGGCGACGCCGGCGGCCGCCGCCGCCGCATCGTCCGCCGCGGACACCGACTCGCTCTACACGGCCCGCCACCCCCGGCTCCTCTTCTCGCGCGACGAACTGCCGGACTGGCGCTCGAAGGTTCGCGACGGCGGCCGCGACGACGCGGCGTACGCGTTCATCCATCATCTCGTCGACTCGCTCTACCCCGCGTCCTCCCTGGGCGATCTCATGGGCCAGACGTTCGGCATGCATTTCCTCATCAGCACGGGCCTGGTGTGCCACTTCGACGACCCTCCGGACGCCGCCGCGCGTGAGCTCGGCCGCGCCCTCACCATCGCGGTGGCGGACAGCTTCGCAGCCGACGATAACACCTTCTTCTCCCCGGTCCGCCTGCGCATCCTGTGCTGGGGCTACGACATGTGCATGGACACCGCGACACCGTCCGAGCGCGCGTACGTCCGCGGCGAGATCGAGTCCTACGTCGACTCGCTCATGTTGGCGTTCAACTACGAGCGCTGGCTGCATCCCCCCTATGTGAGCAACCTCTCCGCCATGATCGGTTCGGCGCTGGGACTCGCGGCGGTCTGTCTCGCGGATGAGATGGAGCCCGCGCGCG
>DASTOO010000020.1:0-6050 GCA_035762505.1 Candidatus Krumholzibacteriia bacterium | reverse complement strand
GCAACTTCCTCTACTCCCCCGATCTCGGGGACGCGCCTGATCCGTGGATGGGTGTGTTCAACCAGTATCCGACTCTGGTGCACAACGTTGGCAAGGGTCGGGTGCTCAATGGTATTCAGCTCGACGCCCCGGCCAAGGGCGCCGAGCACGTCTTCGGCATCAAGCCCCGCCAGGGGGGCCGGAACTACACCTACGAGTGGCTCGCGCGTTTCGACGGCCCCGGTGTGACACCTGAGTGCGAGGCGAATCTCGTCGATCGCGATCCCCTCGACGACGGCGTCACCTGGTACCCGAATCCGCCCATCTGGGGGCGCCCGCTCACCGTCACGACGTGGCTCAAGTACGCGCGCGACGCCGAGGGCAATGCGCATGATTATCCGGCGCGCGGCCTTTTTGCGAACGCGTGGATCGATCTCAACCAGAATTGCATTTGGGAGGAGTGGTTCCTGTCGGCCGGGTTCGGTCCAGTGCCGCCCCCCGGCGCCAACACGGTGGCCACGACCACCGCTTCCGCAACCGTGCTGCTGCCGCCGGCGATCGATCCGACGCGGCCGGTGTGGCTGCGCGCGCGCGTCGATTACGGCGAGAACGTCGGCATCGTCAGCAACGTCGACGGCACGCTCGCGGCCGACAAGGGCGCCGCACAGTTCGGCGAGGTGGAGGATTATCCGCTGTTCTGTCAGACGAAGTACGAGCAGCAATGGCCCTACCACCTGCTGCCCTACCCGGTCGACGGCGTTGCCATGGTCTTTGTGGGCGGGCCGGAGCCCGGGGATCAGTTGTGGTCCCCGCAGGTGGACGACGGCGATTGCATCGTTGGAATGGACCCGACGGCGATCGTGACCCACATACCGAGTCGAGACGAAATGGCGGTGGAGTATCCGGTACCGACTCTGATTCCCCCGAGCACGCCGAAACACACGGGAATCTGCCGGCCCGTCAATCCGCCCGCGCGGCCGGTGACGCTGCTGCGAACGTTCTTCATTCCAGACGGGACGCCGTGTCGCGCGACCTGTTCGGTGGAGGAGGTTCCGGTGGAGGCGCGCATCCCATCGGCGAACTGCATGTTCGGCTCTCTGGACAACGACACGGGCGCGATCGACTTCGTCCGGTGGGGCGTTGTCGGCGCCGTCGACTCGGCAAGCGGCGGATGGCTCAAGCCGGGCGACGACGAGTCGCCCGCTCCGTACGAGTGGAGCGACGTGCTCCGGGTGAGCGTCTCCTACCGGGTCTCGGCCAGCCTCATTCCGCTCGAGAATCTGAGTCCGTGCGACCCGGTATACGCGTCGCTGCCGCTGACGACCGTCGGCGACGCGCTCGTCACGCCAGACGATCCGTTCGTCTTCCCCCTCTCGCCGGACGACGTTCCCGACGGGAGCTTCCTCATTTTCGAAGTCGAGACGTCGTGGGACACCAACCGGAACGTGAACCGTCAGATCGTCGAATTTCCCGATCCCGTCGGTGGACCTACGCCCGTCGGCGATCGACCCGCTCCGCGACAGCTCGCGCTTTCGAACTTCCCGAACCCGTTCAACCCGGGCACGACCATCCGCTACACGCTTCCCGAAGCGGCGGTGACGTCGCTTCGCGTCTACGACGTGACGGGGCGCCTGGTGCGCACGCTGTTCGCGGGCGAGCGCGTGCCGGCGGGCACGTTCGAAGTGGAATGGAACGGCCGTGACGAACGCGGCGCCGATGTGGCGTCGGGCGTGTACTTCTTCCGCATCGACGCGGGGACGCGGTCGTTCACGCGCAAGGCGGTGTTGCTGAAGTAGCCGGTCCGGCGACGGGACCCGCGCGGTGCGTTGCTTCGCCGCGCGGGTTCCGTCGCCCCGGGGTCCGCGAAGCATCCTCCTGTCTGGCACGGGGTTTGCGGGTTCGCCTCGTGAACGCGCCCGGCGCAACCCGGCGAAGCGCCCGATGCCCTTGTCAATCGAGCAGTTACGGAGGCTGAGGATGTCTGGAACGACCCTGAACGGAGCCGAAATCTGCCAGCACCTGGACAAGCTCGCCGCGTCCGGCATCGGCTTCGACTCCCTTCTCTCGAGCGCGGTCGAGCAGTTGCACACTGCCAATCCCCGCTTCCACTGGACGGGGATCTACGAGCTCTTCCCCGACAACATCCTCCGCCTGGGCCCGTTCATCGGGGCGCCCACCGATCACGTGTTCATCTCGGTGGGGCGGGGTGTGTGCGGGAGCGCGGTCGCGGAACGGCGCGACAAAAACGTGCCAGACGTTTCCAAGGAGCCCAACTACCTCGCGTGCTCCAGCGCCACGAAGTCCGAGCTCGTGGTGCTGATCCGCAAAGGCGAGACGATCTTCGCGCAGATTGACATCGACAGCCACGACCTGGACGCCTTCGACGGCACGACCGAGTCCGAAGTGCGCAAGGTCGCCGACTGGCTGGCCGATCACTACCAGGCGCAGCGCCGCGCCTGACCGCGCCGGGGGAGCACCATTGGGCAAGAAGCTCGCACTGGTCGATTCTCCCTCCGCCGACGCGCTCAAGCGCCGCGTCGAGGAGCTGGAGCGGTGGTTCCAGACCCAGGACCGGCAGATCCGCTTCCTCGAGCGCGAGCGGCAGAAGCTCTCCGCGCTGGTCAATCACACCGACGCCGGGTTCATCGTGTTCGACGCCGGCCTGTGCGTGCGCTGGTTGAACAACGTGTGCCGGGGCTGGTTCGGCGGCTCGCAGAGCGTGCAGGCGGGGCATCGCGCCTCGTGCAACGAGCTGCTGTGCGGTTCGCGCACCGTCTGCGCGGAGTGTCCCACCGCCCGCTCGCTCGCGACCGCGACCGTGTCGCACCGCGAGATCCGCCTCGACGTCGACGGCGAGACGCGCCACATCTACGCCACCGCGATGCCGATCAAGGCGCCCGACAACCGGGTGGACGAGACCATCCTGATGCTCCAGGACATCACGGACCTGGAGGTGCTGCGCCGTTCCCAGGAGGCACTGGTGCGCGCCAAGGAGACCGCCGAATCCGCCAACCGGGCCAAGAGCGAGTTTCTCGCCAACATGAGCCACGAGGTGCGCACACCCATGACCGGCGTCCTCGGCATGACGGGGCTCCTGCTCGACACGGGTCTCTCCGAGGAGCAGCGCGAATACGTCGGGATCATCCAGTCCTCGGGCGAAGCGCTCCTCGCCATCATCAACGACATCCTCGACTTCTCGCGCATTGAGGCGGGCCGGCTCACCATCGACCCCATCCCGTTCGACCTGACCGCCGCCATCGACGAGGTCGTGGCACTGGTCTCCGAGAAGACCGATGCGATGGGAATCGAGCTCATCGTGCGCTACGCGCCGGAGGTGCCGCGGCGCCTGATCGGAGACGCGGGCCGCGTCCGCCAGGTCCTGATGAACCTCGTCGGGAACGCCATCAAGTTCACGCACGAGGGCCACGTGTTCATCAACGTGGAACGGCTGGGCGGAGACGACGACGCCGTGCGGCTGTGCGTCTCCGTGGAGGATACCGGTATCGGCATCGAGGCGGACAAGATCGCCTGCGTGTTCGACAAGTTCACCCAGGCGGACGGCTCGATCACGCGCCGCTACGGCGGCACCGGCCTGGGACTCGCGATCTCCAAGCAGCTCGTCGAGCTGATGGGAGGCGAGATCGCCGTGGAAAGCGCCGTCGGCGCCGGGTCCACGTTCTCGTTCACGCTATCGCTGCCGCTGGACCGGGAAGCGCCCATCGAGCCGCCGGCCCCCGGCAATCTGGTGGACGTGCCCGTGCTGGTGCTGCACCGGCACGACAAGGTGCGCAGCGTGGTCGTCGAGCAGATCGCCGCGTGCGGAGCGCGCGCGACGGGGGTCGCCACGGGCGCCGCGGCGGTGTCCGAGCTGCACGCCGCCCGGGAGGCCGGGTGCCCGTACGGGATCGCCGTCGTCGCCTACGACGTTCCGGACATGGCGGTCGAGGCGATCGCCACGGTGATCAAGAGCGATCCCGCGTTGCGCCCCACCGTGCTCGTGATGTTGACCACGCTGGGACAGCAGGGCGACGCCGAGCGGCTGCGCGCGGTGGGATTCGATGCCTACCTCACGCGACCCTCGCGCCCGTCGCAGCTCGCGGATGTCCTGTCGGCGGTGTGGAGCGTCAAGCAGAACGGGGTGCGCGAGGTCTTCGTCACGCGGCATACCGTCTCCGAATCGCGCGCGGTCGAGTCCTCAGCGGCCGCACCGCCGACGCGGGGGAGGGTGCTCGTGGCCGAGGACAACACCGTCAACCAGCGCGCCGCGGCGCGGATGCTCGAGGTGCTGGGCTGCACCGTCGATGTCGCGGGCAACGGACGCGAGGCCCTGCAGAAGCTCGAGGCGAACGCCTACGATCTCGTGCTGATGGACTGCCAGATGCCCGAGATGGACGGTTACGAGGCGACGCGGGAGATCCGCCGCCGCGAGTCGCGGGGCGGATCGCGCATCACCGTGGTCGCCATGACCGCCCACGCGCTCCCCGGGGACCGCGAGAGGTGCTTCGAGGCGGGCATGGACGACTTCGTGGCGAAGCCGATCCGCAAGGAACTCATCTCCGAAGTCATCGACCGCCACCTCCCGCCCGCCGGCGGTGCGCCGGACCCGTCCGACCCGCCCCGCTGACCGGGGGTTCCGGAACGCGGCTTCCTGCGCTATACTCCCCCCGGGCCGCAGCCCTTCCATCTTCCGCACGGACTACCGCTGGCCGCTGCCGTCATCACCACTTCCATGGAGGATCTCCATGAGACGATTGTTCGTCTTTGCTTTCGTGTTGGTATCGTTCGCCGCCGGCCTCGCCCGGGCGCAGGATGTCAGCGTTTCCAAACTGGCCTTGATGAACTTCGATGGGAACGTCGTGATCGACGCGCCCGCAACGGCGGTCTGGTCCGCGTTGACCGATGCGGACAAGGCGATGAGCTGGTGCCCGCTGTGGAAGAGCGCGAAGAATCCGCAGGCGCTCACGAAGGTCGGCAACTCGATCGCGTTCGTCGACCAGTGGAACAACGCCGGCAAGTCGGTCGTGATCCTGGCTGACGCAGGCAGGGAACTGCGCCTGGCGCACGTGCCCGACGACGGCAGCTACGTGTGCCAGGTGAAGATCGTGCTGGCGCCCTCGGGGAGCGGCACGAAGGTGAGCGTCACCGAGCAGTACAGCGACGCCCTCGACGCGCCGACCGACAAGGACACGGCGCTCACGATGCAGAAGGAGATTGGCTCCTATCTGACGGCTCTCAAATCGCTCGCAGAGAAGAAGTAAACCCCATGGGGCGCGTCCTGCGCCCCAGGAAGGAGGAGGTTCGAGAATGCGTTCCATTTTCATGCTTGTGTGTACCTGCCTGCTGTTGACCACGGCCGCCGCGGAGGCGGAGGCGCAGGGGAAGGCGGCCGACTGGTCGATGAAGGCCACCATCATTGAAGCGTGCAGCTGCCCGATGTTCTGCCAGTGCTATTTCAACATCGAGCCGTCGGCCGCCGGCCACGCCGGCCATGGCGGCAACGGCGACGGCGCCGCCTTGGAGCACTACTGCCGCTTCAACAACGCGTTCAAGATCGAGAAGGGCAGCTACGGTGGCGTGAAGCTGGACGGGGCGTTGTTCTGGGTGGCGGGCGACCTCGGCGCCGAGTTCGACGACGGCGAGATGGACTGGGCGGTGCTCACGTTCGACCCGAGCGTGACCGCCGAGCAGCGCGCCGGCATCCAGGCCATCCTCGGCCACCTGTACCCCGTGAAGTGGAAGTCGTTCACGGTCGCGTCCGACGCGACGATGGAATGGAAATACGACAAGGACCGCGCCGAAGCGCGCCTCGACGGCGGCAAGGTGGCGGAAGTGGTTCTCAACCGCGGCGGCTACGGCAACAGCGCGGAGCCGGTGGTCATCCACAACCTCAAGTACTGGGGCCTTCCGAGCAACGAGGGCTTCGTGCTGATGAAGAACGAGGTGGAGGCGTACCGCGCGGGTGACAAGGCGTTCGAGTTCAAGGGCACGAACGGCTTCATGATCACGTTCACGCTGACTTCCAAGGACGTCAAGAGCTAGGTCTTCGGAGGGGTTGAGGGTCCCCGCGCGCG
>DASTOO010000019.1:0-5220 GCA_035762505.1 Candidatus Krumholzibacteriia bacterium | reverse complement strand
TTTTTTCCTCATCCGTGATGTCCGGCAGACCGCTGGCCGGCTCTACCTCGGGGGCGGCATAGCCAAGTGGCTAAGGCGACGGTCTGCAAAACCGTTATCCCCGGTTCGAATCCGGGTGCCGCCTCCATGCTCTTCCCCCCGCGCATCTCCCGGCTCTGTATCGCGTGTGGTGCCGCGTTGGCGCTGGCCTGTTCCGGCGGCAAAAAGACGCCGGCGCCGGCGACACCGCCCATCATCCTCTTCGCCGTCGACGGCCTGGAGTGGAGCGTCATGAAGCCGCTCGTCGACGCCGGCCGCATGCCGGTCGTGGCCGGGCTCATGGAGGGCGGGACGTACGGCTACCTCGAGTCGATGACACCGACGTACTCGCCCGCCATCTGGACCTCCATCGCGACGGGCAAGAACCCCGACAAGCACGGGATTCCGCACTTCGTCTACCGGGTCGGCGCCGGCAAGGACGACTATCGCTTCTACACGAGCGGACACCGCAAGACCAAGGCCTTCTGGAACATCCTCTCCGAGTACGGCCGAACGGTGGGTGTCATCGGCTGGTGGATGACATACCCCGCCGAACAGGTGAACGGGGTGATGGTCGCCCAGACCAACACCACCGGGGTCATCGAGCATTCGGAGAACGCCCTGTGGAAGGGGACGCTGCTCAAGGGTGTGGAGGACCAGGTGTACCCGCCCGAGCGCACCCCCGAGGTGATGGACATGCTGGCCGATGCGGATCGCGCGATGGACTCCGTGGTGACGGCGATCTTCGGGGGCATGCCGCAGGCGAAGACCGACTTCACGAAGCTCATATGGGAGCAGTCGCTGTGGGCGTTCCGCGCCGACGCGGTCTACACGCGTGTGGCCGCGCGCCTGCTCGACGAGAAGCAGCCCTTCGACGTGCTGGCACTCTACCTCAGCGGACCCGACGTCGCGGGCCATCGCTTCTGGCGCTACGCGTACCCGGCCGAGTTCTGGCACCCTCCCGTCGCTGAGGAGATCGCGGCCTTCGGCAGCGTCATCGACGATTACTACGTCCACGTCGACCGCGTCATCGGCGATGTGCTCGCGCGCGCCCCGGAGGGAACGACGGTCTTCGTGGTGTCGGACCATGGCATGCACGTCGTCAACCCGGACCGGGAGTTCCATGCGGAAGACGAGCCCGGCTTCCGCCTCTCGGGCAACCACCTCGACGCGCCGCCGGGGGTGTTCGTCGCGGCGGGGCCGAACATCGTTTCGCCCGGGGCGCGTCCGGCGCTCGAGCGAACGCATCCCATCGGGCGCGCGTACGACGTGCTGCCGACGATTCTCGCGCTCAAGGGAATACCGGTCGGGGAGGACTTCGACGGGACGGTGATGCTGAACGTGATAGCGCCCGCGTTCCTGGAGCAATTCCCGGTGCGCACCGTCAAGACGCACGACGACGCCGCGTGGGAAGCGGCCCGCGAGGCGCGCATGAAGGAAGCGGCAGACCGCGCGGAGCGCCTCGAGCAGCTGAAGTCGCTGGGCTACATCAACTGACCCACCGGCGCGCCGCCCCCGGCGGAACAAACTGGGGGTTTCCGACTGCGCCCGGATTTGCGAGAATCCCCCACATCATGCCATCTCCCATCGCGGTCATCGGCGGCGGTCCGGCCGGGCTCTACTTTTCCATCCAGATGAAGCTGCGCGATCCCGCGCGCCCCGTCACGGTGGTCGAGCGCAACCTGCGCGGGAGCACGTTCGGCTGGGGCGTGGTCTTCTCGGACGGCACCCTGGGCCGTCTGCGCGACGCGGACCCCGAGAGCTACCGTGAGATCACGGAGCGTTTCGTGCACTGGGACGACATCGACGTCCATTACCGGGGCCGTGCGATCCGCTCGGGCGGCCACGGATTCTGCGGCATCGCGCGCCAGGCGCTCCTCGACATTCTCATCGACCGTGCCGACGCCCTCGGCGTCGATGTGCGGTTCGGCGTCGAGGGGACGCCGGAGCGGTTCACCGACGGGGCGGGGTTGATCGTCGCGGCCGATGGGGTAAATAGCGCCATCCGGGCACGATACGAGAGTCACTTCAGACCTGACATCGACGTACGCCTCTGCCGCTACGTCTGGCTCGGGACGCAGAAGCCCTTCGACGCGTTCACCTTCTACTTCGAGGAGACGGCCGGCGGCTGGTACCAGGCGCACTGCTATCCATTCGGCGGGGGCTGGAGCACGTTCATCGTCGAGTGCACGGAGGAGACGTGGCGGGCCGACGGCCTGGAGCGGGCGTCGAAGGAGACGGGGATCGCCTTTTGCGAGAGACTCTTCGCCCGCCACCTCGACGGACACCGGCTGGTTTCGAACGCCGCACACCTGCGGGGTTCGGCCGTGTGGCTCAACTTCCCGCGCGTTAGCTGCGAGACCTGGCACCACGGCAACGTCGTTCTCCTGGGCGACTCGGCCGCCACGGCTCATTTCTCCGTGGGCTCGGGGACGCGGCTCGCCATGGAGAGCGCGATCTCACTCGCGGAGCACGTTCACAGCGCGGGTGATCTCGGTGCGGCGCTGGCGGGGTACGAGTCGGAACGGCGGGTGGAGGTGCTGCGCCTGCAGAATGCGGCGCGCAACAGCACGGAGTGGTTCGAGCAGGTGGGGCTCAAGGCCAACCTCGAAGCGGAGCAGTTCACGTACAGCCTCATCACCCGCAGCCAGCGCGTGAGCCACGAGAGCCTGCGCACGCGCGATGCGCGCTACCTGGAGTCGTTCGAATCGTGGCTGTGCGCGCGGGAGACGCGCGGGCGGCGAGTGGACCCCGTCCCGCCGATGTTCCTGCCGTTCCGGCTGCGCGACATGGAGCTCGTGAACCGTGTGGTGTGTTCGCCGATGGCGATGTACAGCGCGGCCGACGGCGCCGTGACGGACTTCCACCTGGTGCATTTCGGCGCGCGCGCGCTGGGTGGCGCCGGTCTGCTCTTCAGCGAGATGACGTGCGTCTCGCCGGAGGGCCGGATCACGCCGGGGTGCGCCGGGCTATACGATAACGCGCACGTGGACGCCTGGCGGCGGATCGTGGACTTCGTCCACCGCGAGAGCGACGCGCGCATGGCGCTCCAGCTGGGCCACGCGGGGCGCAAGGCGTCCACGCGCCTCGCGTGGGAGGGGTCGGACGAGCCGCTCGTTGCCGGCAACTGGCCCATCATGTCGCCGTCGCCGCTGCCGTGGACGCCGGGGAACGCAATCCCGCGTGAGATGACGCGCGGCGACATGGATCGCGTGCGGGACGAATTCGTCGCGGCCGCGCGGCGCGGGATCGCGGCCGGCTTCGACGCACTCGAGCTCCACTGCGCGCACGGCTATCTCCTCTCGAGCTTCATCTCTCCGCTGACCAACGTGCGCGCCGACGAGTACGGCGGCTCGCTCGCGAACCGCATGCGCTACCCGCTCGAGGTTCTGGATGCGGTGCGGGCGGTCTGGCCGGCGGCGAAACCGCTCGGTGTGCGCATCTCCGCGACCGACTGGGCCGAGGGGGGAATCGGGGTCGAGGAGAGCGTCGCCATTGCCCGCATGCTGCGCGAACACGATGCGGACTTCGTCGACGTTTCGGCGGGCCAGGTGACGCCGAACCAGAAGCCGGTCTACGGGCGCATGTTCCAAGTCCCGTTTGCGGAGCGCATTCGACTGGAAACGGGTCTCGCCACACTCGCCGTCGGAAATATCTACGAGCCCGATCACGTGAACAGCATCATCGCAGCCGGACGGGCGGACCTGTGTCTGCTGGCGCGGCCGCACCTGTGGGACCCGATGTGGACGCTGCGCGCGGCGGCACAGATGGGCTACACCGATGTCCGCTGGCCGAACCCGTATCTCACCGGACGCCGCCAGCTGGAGACGCTCATGCGGCGCGCGCGGGAGGCGCCGGCCGGGCCGATCTGACATACTCCGTACTGTGTCGTCAATAGAGGAAAGCGGGAACGATGACGAACCATGAAGCGCTTCCACTCGCGGGCCGGCACGTGGTGGTCACGGGCGGGTCGCGCGGTATCGGCGCCGCCGTGGCACGCGAGGTCGCGTCGCGCGGCGCTTCTGTGACATTGGTGGGCCGGGACGCGGCGCGACTGCGTTCGGTCGGGGATTCGCTCGCGCTCGCGCCGGGGGCGAAGCGCGCCATATTCGCGGCCGATCTGACTCGTGAGGACGAGGCGGGTCGCGCGATGGAGGAGGCGCGCGCGTCGCTCGGGGATCCGTTCGCTCTCGTGAACAACGCCGGTGCGGCCGATTCGGCGGCATTCGTGGAAACGGGGACGGACGTGTGGCGGCGCATGCTCGATGTGAATCTCATGACCGCGGTGTTCTGCACCCGGGCGGCGTTGCCCGCGATGATCGCGCGCGGCGAGGGACGCGTCGTGAACGTGGCGAGCACGGCGGGGCTCACCGGCTATCGCTTCGTGAGCGCCTACACCGCGTCCAAGCACGCGCTGGTGGGGCTGACGCGCGCGCTGGCGGTCGAGACGGCCCGCGACGGCGTCACGGTGAACGCGGTGTGCCCGGGTTACACGGACACGGAGCTCCTGGCGGAGTCGGTGACGCGCGCCGCGCGGCGCACCGGGAAGACGCCGGAAGAGATACGCGCGATATACGCCGCGGCGAATCCGCAGCGGCGCCTGATTCGCCCCGAGGAAGTCGCCCGTGCGGTGGCCTGGCTGTGCGAACCGGGGCAGTCGTCCGTCACCGGCCAGGCCCTCGCCGTGGACGGCGGGAGCATTCTCTAACGTGGAGTGAACGCATGAACCCCGAGCAGTTTCAGCCGCGGTATTTCCTGTGGGAGTTCGACGGCGGCGTGGGCACGATCACGCTGAACCGTCCCGAACGCCGCAACCCTCTGACGTTCGAGTCGTACGCCGAGCTGCGCGACACGTTCCGGGCGCTGCGCGACGACGAGCGGGTACGCGCCGTGGTCCTGCGCGGGGCGGGCGGGAACTTCTGCTCGGGCGGGGACGTGCACGAGATCATCGGGCGTCTGGTGGCGATGAAGTCCCGCGAGCTCGCCGCGTTCACGCGCATGACGGGGGATCTGGTCATCGCCATGCTCACGTGCCGGCCGGTGATCGTGGCCGCGGTGGACGGTGTGTGCGTCGGCGCCGGCGCGGCGCTCGCGATGGCCTCGGACGTGCGCTTCGGGACGGCGGCGAGCCGCGTCGCCTTCCTCTTCGTCCGGGTCGGGCTCGCGGGCTGCGACATGGGCGCGTGCGCGATGCTCCCGCGG
>DASTOO010000018.1:0-5267 GCA_035762505.1 Candidatus Krumholzibacteriia bacterium | reverse complement strand
CCTGGTGCGCCGCCTGTGCGAGAAGTGCAAGACGCCCGCGACCCTGCACCCCGAGGTGCTGAAGGAGCTCGGCATCCTGGAGAACCCCGCGGAGCTGCGCATCTGCGAGCCCAAGGGCTGCCCGGTGTGCAACGACACCGGCTACAAGGGCCGCGTGGGACTGTACGAGGTCATGGAAATTACCCCGACGCTGCGCGAAATGATCGTGGACCGGGCGTCGAACGCCGAGATCAAGGCGCAGGCGATCAAGGAAGGGATGCTCACCCTGCGGCAGGACGGCATCGAGAAGTTCAAGCTGGGACAGACGTCGCTGGAAGAAGTGCTGCGCGAGACGTCCAAGCACTAGGCAAGAGGACCAGGAGAGGAACCAAACATGATCAACCTTCGTGATTTGTTGCAGGAGATGATCGAGGCCGGCGCGTCCGACCTTCACCTGACGGCCGGTCTCCCGCCGATGGTCCGGGTGGACGGCGACGTCAAGCCGACGGATCACGAACCGCTTACGCCGGAGCAGGTGCAGGGCCTGGCGTACAGCGTCCTGAACGAAGAGCAGCAGAAGCGCTTCGAGGCCCACAAGGAGCTGGACTTCTCGTTCGGCGTCAAGGGCATGAGCCGCTTCCGCGGCAACGCCTACCTGCAGCGCGGTTGCGTGGGCCTCGCCATCCGGCAGATTCCCTACGAGATCCGCTCGTTTCGCGACCTGGGGCTGCCGCTCGTGATGGAGAAGCTCGCCAGCAAGCACCAGGGGCTGATTCTCGTCACCGGTCCGACGGGCAGCGGCAAGTCGACCACGCTCGCCGCCATCATCGACAAGGTGAACGTCGAGCGCGCCGCCCACATTGTGACCATCGAGGATCCCGTCGAGTACATCCACCAGCACAAGAAGTGCATCGTCAACCAGCGCGAGGTGAAGGCGGACACGGAGAACTTCGGCAACGCGCTCAAGCACGTTCTTCGGCAGGACCCGGACGTCATCCTCATCGGCGAAATGCGCGACCAGGAGACCATGGCCGCCGCGCTGACCATCGCGGAGACCGGGCACCTGACGCTGGCGACACTGCACACCAATTCGACCTTCGAGTCGATCAACCGCATCGTGGACGCCTTCCCGCCGTCGCAGCAGAGCCAGGTGCGCGCCCAGCTCGCGTTCGTCCTCGAGGGCGTGCTGGCGCAGCAGCTCATACCGCGCGCGCGCGGGCGCGGCCGCGTGCTGGTGACGGAAGTGATGATCTGCACGCCGGCCATCCGGGCGGTCATCCGCGACGACAAGGTGCATCAAATATACGGTCTCATGCAGGCCGGCCAGAAGCACGGCATGCAGACCATGAACCAGGCGCTGTTCAACGCCGTGGTGTCGAAGGACATCGGCGTGGAAGACGCGATGCGCCGGAGCAACGACCCGCAGGAACTGACCCAGATGCTGGGGCAGCCGGCGGGCGTTCGTTAGAAGGGAGTCGGAACGATGGCGACAACGTATCTGTGGAAGGGACGCAGCCCGAGTGGCGAGCTCCTCTCCGGCGAGTACGCGACGGAGAACAAGGACGATCTCGTCAGCTACCTGCGCAAGCGCAAGATCATCATCACGTCGGTCCGCGAGAAGAGCCGGCAGGTCAACTTCACGCTCCCCGGCAAGAACCGGGTGGGCGTCAAGGACATCGGCGTCTTCACGCGCCAGTTCGCCACCATGATCAATGCCGGTCTGCCGATGGTGCAGTGCCTGGACATTCTCTCGCAGCAGACCGAGAAGGTCCCGCTGCGCGAGGCGATCGCGAAGGTGATGAGCGACGTGGAGGGGGGTGCCACCCTGGCCGAGGGGCTGGGCAAGCATCCCAAGATATTCAGCAACCTCTACGTCAACATGGTCGAGGCCGGCGAGGCGGGCGGTATCCTGGACGTCATTCTCCAGCGTCTCGCGACCTTCCTGGAGAAGCTGGACGCCCTGCAGCGCAAGGTGAAGAGCGCGCTGACGTATCCGTCGGTGGTCGGCATCGTGGCCATCGGCGCCACCGCCTTCATGCTCATTTTCATCATTCCGACCTTCGCCCAGATGTTCACGGACTTTGGCGGCGATCTGCCGCTACCGACCAAGATCGTCATCGGCGTCTCCGATTTCCTGCGCGCCTTCTGGTGGGTGATCGCGGCCTGCATCGTGGGCGGCATCATCGCGATCCAGCGGTATTACAAGACGGACTCCGGCCGGCTCAACATCGACAAGCTGCTCCTGAAGATTCCCGTGCTGGGCATGGTCATCCGCAAGGGCTCGGTGGCGCGGTTCACCCGCACCCTGGGCACGCTGATCTCGTCGGGTGTGCCGATCCTGTCGGGTCTCGAGATCACCGCGCGCACCTCCGGGAACCGCGTGGTCGAGCTCGCCGTCATGTCCACGCGCGAGAGCATCAGCCAGGGCAACACCATCGCCGAACCGCTGAAGGCGTGCGGCGTGTTCCCGCCCATGGTCACTTCGATGATCTCGGTCGGTGAGCAGACCGGCGCGCTGGACGAGATGCTGGACAAGATCGCCAACTTCTACGACGACGAGGTCGATTCGGCGGTCGATTCGCTGACCGCCATCATCGAACCGGTCATGATCGTGGTCATGGGTACCCTGGTGGGCGGCATGCTCATCGCGATGTACCTGCCGATGTTCAAACTCGTGACCCTGGTCGGCAACGGTTAGGCACGGCGCGATGGAAACGGTTCGGACCACCGTCTCGGCGGCGGCCGGCGAGCGCCGCGAGTTCGACCGGTTTCTGGTTCTGCGCGCGATCATCGCGGCCCTGGTGGTGGGGGCGGGTGTCACCATCGTCGAGCTGACGAGCGACGCCTTCGCGGTGGGCCCACTCTACGCGTTCCTCGCGGCGAGCATGGTGGCCGGGCTCAGCGCCTTCGGTCTGGACCGGGCGGGGATGCCGCGCCGCCGGATCGCGTGGGGCGTGCTGGTCGCGGACGTGGCGCTCTCAGCCGGCATCATGCACTACGGCGGCGGCGTCGACGGACAGTTCACCACCGTGTACTGCCTCGCGATCGCGGCGGGGGCCTTCCTCCTCGCGATGCCGGGCGGGCTGGCGACCGCACTCCTGTCGTCGCTCTGTTACGTGGGCTTCCAGATACTGGAGGCACAGGGCGTGGTGGCGCCGCCGGGACGCGCCGAACTGGCAACGGCCTCGACCAGCGGCCTCATCGACGCCTACATGCACGTGTCGATGTTCTTTCTGGTGGGGACCGTGGGCGGATATCTGGCGGACCGCATCAAGTTGAAGGGAAGAGCGCTGCAGCACGCGGAGTCGGCGCTCGAACAGCTGCGGGTGGACACGAACTACATCCTGGAGAATATGAGCAGCGGCGTGCTGGTGGTGGATACCGACGGACGGGTGGTCACCATGAACGCGGCGGCCGAACAGATCCTGGAGGTGGGGAAGGACGGTGTCCTGGCCCGGTGCGTCGAAGAGGCGTTCGCCGGGCGGGCGCCGGATCTCGCGCACGAGCTGGGAATGTCGTTGCAGTCCGAACGCGGCAAACGCCGCCAGGAGATCGCGACGCACACGCGCTCCGGGCGCGACCGGCCGCTCGGCATCAGCATCTCGCACCTGCACGACGGCGACGGGCACCGGCGCGGGATCATCGCGGTGTTCCAGGACCTCACCGAGGTCCACGAGATGCGCGAGCGGGTGCGCAAGGCGGACCGGCTCGCAGCCATCGGCGAACTGTCGGCGGGCATCGCGCACGAGCTGCGCAACCCGCTGGCGTCGATATCGGGGTCGATCGAGATGCTCTACCAGGAACTGGAGCTGGACGGGGAGGACAAGCGTCTCATGGAGTTGATCCTGCGCGAGTCCGACCGGCTCGACCGGATCATCTCCGACTTCCTCGAGTTCGCGCGGCTGCGCACCCCGCGGCGCTTCCCGTCGCGCGTGGACAAGAGCCTGTCGGAGACGATGGTGCTCCTGAAGAAGAACACCGAGAAGAGCGCGGGCATCACGGTGCGGCTGGACTGCACGGAGAGCCTGCCCACCGTCTTCATGGACGACGAGCAGATGCGCCAGGTGTTCATGAACATGGCCATCAACGCCTGCGAGGCGATGGCGGGCGACGGCACCCTCGAGATCTCGGCCGCGCCCGCCGAGGGCGGGAAGATACGGGTGGAGTTCCGCGACAGTGGCCGCGGGATCGACCCGGAGAACGTGGGACGGTTCTTCGAGCCGTTCTTCACGACCAAGGAAGGCGGGACGGGGCTCGGGCTCGCGATCGCGAACAAGATCGTCGCGGCGCACGGGGGCTCGATCGGGTTTCGCAATCGCGAGGGGGGCGGCGCGGTGTTCACGATCACGCTGCCGCTGGGGACGCCGGTTCGAACGAGAGTCGAGGACGAGGTCGCGGTCGCGACGGTGGAGTAGGGATCATGGGCCGACAAGAAAAGGATGTCAGCATGGCTGGAGAACGCATTCTGGTGGTGGACGACGAGAAGAGCATGTGCCAGTTCCTTTCGATAATGCTTCGGAAGGAGGGCTACGAGATCACCACGGTCAGTTCCGGCAAGAAGGCGGTCGAGGAGATCTCGTCCAGCCGCTTCGACGTTGTCCTCACGGACATCAAGATGGCGGGGATGGACGGGATGGAGGTGCTGCGCGAGATCAAGCGCGTGGACGCGACCATGCCGGTCATCATCATGACCGCCTACGCGTCCCAGAAGACGGCCATCGAGGCCGTCAACCAGGGTGCCTTCCACTATCTCATCAAGCACGCCAAGAACGACGAGATCAAGATGGTGGTCCGCAACGCGCTCGACATGAAGCGCGTGCGCACCGAGAATGTGATGCTCAAGAAGCAGCTCAAGAAGACGGCGGACCTGCGCACCATCATCGGCAAGAGCGACGAGATGCAGAAAGTCTTCAACCTGGTGGACAAGGTGGCGGACACCGAGTCGACCATCCTGATCTACGGCGAGAGCGGCACCGGCAAGGAGCTGATCGCGCGCGCGATCCACTTCCGCTCGTCGCGCGCCGGCGGGCCGTTCGTCAGCATCAACTGCGGCGCGCTCCCGGAGAGCCTGCTGGAGAGCGAGCTGTTCGGGCACGTGAAGGGGTCCTTCACGGGGGCGATCCGCGACAAGGAGGGCCTCTTCAAGGTGGCCCAGGGCGGGACGTTCTTCCTGGACGAGATCGGCGAGACCTCGCCGACCATTCAAGTCAAGTTACTGCGTGTGTTGCAAGAGCGCGAGGTCATCCCGGTGGGCGGCACCAACCCCATCAAGGTGGACGTGCGCCTGG
>DASTOO010000017.1:0-4285 GCA_035762505.1 Candidatus Krumholzibacteriia bacterium | reverse complement strand
TCGGCGGTGCCTTCGTGGCCATCGCCGACGATGCTTCGGCCGTCGTCGACAACGCGGCGGGGCTCGCGGGCATCTCCACCGCGTCGTTTCTCTTCACCTGGCACAAGCCCTACGGGGTCGACGGCCTCGACGAGGGGTTCGTCGCCGCGGTCCTTCCCGCCGGGCCGGTGACGCTGGGTGCGGCGTGGTTCCACCGTGGTCTCGATGGCGCGCTCTCCGAGGACAGGATCACCCTGTCCGTCGCGCGCGACCTCAGGCGCACGGCGGAGGATGCGTCGCTCTCGGTTGGCGTGGGCGTGGACCTGGCGCGCGTCGCGGCGTCGGCGGAGATCGACGAGTCCGCGACCGCGGCGGCGATGGGCGCCGCCGTGCTGCTGCGGCCCTTCGCGTTCATCGGTGTCGGCTATTCCATCCATTCCATCAACCAGCCGGATCTCGATCTGGTCGCCGGCGGCGCGGCGACCCCGTTGCGCCGGACGCAGGCGATCGGACTCTCGTACTACTGGCAGCAACGGCTCACGGTGACGGTCGAGACCCGCGAGGTGTCCGACGGAAGCTGGCGCGGGCATGGCGGAGTCGAGCTCACCGTCAATCCGCACCTCGTCATTCGCGGGGGGCTGGACGATTCGCGCGCCACGGCCGGTTTCGGCGTCGCGTGGGGCGGGGTCGTATTCGACGCGAGCATGCGCACGCACGAGACGCTGGGCGCGAGCTATCTCGCGACACTCCGCTACTCGCGTCCCCGTCAGGAGGCGCCGTATGGCGCGCACTGATCGCGCGCGCAGCGCGGCGGGACTCGCGCTCGCCGCGCTGGCGATCACGGCGCAGGCGCCGCCGGCGGACGCGACGGGTATCCGCTCGCCGATTCCGATCGCGTCTCGCGCGCGGCTCGACCTGCGCGTCGTGACCGCGGCGGACACCGCACCCTGGAGCTGGGACGCGCAGTCGCGCTCGCCGCTGGACGGCTCCCGTTTCATGGCGGATGTGACCGCGGGGGACGAGCGCGCGGGCACGTTGTACCTCAAGGGTGCCGCATCCTGGAACGACGCGGACGACGCGCTCGGGCGCGTGGCGTTCACGGTCGAGCAGGGCGATTACCTCTACCGGCGTGCCTTCGCTGCGGGGGCGCTCGCCGCGCGCCTGTTCGGGGACGAGCGGCGCTACTTCACGGGCGAATTCGGCACGCAGCTCATGGAAGACGACGTTGTGGAGCGCTTCGAACACCGGCTTGGTGTGGTGGTGGGCGCGACCCACGATGGCTTCGGCGCGGGCTATCTCGCGTCGTCGCTCGACGACGGCATCGACGCGGATCACCTGCAGCGCGCCGATGCGCGCTTCTCCTCGGCGCCCGCGCACGTCGCGGTCGCCTACCAGCACGTCAATCCGCATTCGGGCGAGAACCACGCGATCGCGCAAGTGGAAGCGGCCGGCCACTACCGCCGCTTGAGCGCCATCGTCTCGTACGCGCAGTCGGGATTCGGGAGCGGCTTCTTCCTCCCGTCGGGGTCCTTCGACACGGCCCGGCCGGGCTCGGGCTATTCCTCCGCCGCGCCGGAGAACGCGGCGACGTGGGCGGAGGCGCGCCTGCGGCGATTCTCGCTCGACGACATCCGCCTCGACGCGATCTACCGCTACGAAGCGGTCGGCGCGGCCTGGGTCAACGATCTCGCGTCGGCGCGCGCCGGCAGCGTCGCCCACGCGGCGGGTCTCTACGCTGCGCACAGCCGCTACGCGCTGGATGGCCGGCTCTGGTGGCGCGACGAAAAGCGCTCCGTGCTCGAGGACTCGCGCCGGCGCACGGTCGAAGCCACCGCACGCGCCTTCCTCCGCGACAACTCGCAGATGCTGCTGCGAGCGGTCGCGGAGCGGCGCGAGTTCGACGGCAGCGAGGAATCCGACGCGGGATCGGTGCAGGCGGGCTACCGGCGCGACCTGCAGCGCTTCATGGGCGGCGTCCACGCCATGCTGGACGGAATCGGAGATGACGCGTCCGCGCGCGCCGGCGTCGAAGCGCGCGTCAACTGGAGTGCGACCAGCGCGCTGTACGCCCGCTGGATCGTCGCCGGCGATACGGACCGCGCGGAGGCGGTCTACGCGCGGCTCGAATTCCGCCCGAGTGCGCGCACCTGGGTGACGGTGGCGTACGGATGGAGCGAGGTCGGCGACGCGCCGTACATGCTGGAGGACCGCGATGGACTGCCGGCGCACGACACGCGCGACGTCGTGACCCTCACCGTGCGGGGGGACTTCTGATGCGGCGCCGTTTCATGGCCGCGCGCGCGGCCGTCGCCCTGTGGATCGTGACCGCCATCCTGCCCGCGCCGGCGCCGGGCGCGGTGCGCGTGGACCAGGACGAGGTGATCTTCTCGCTGCGCGCCGCGGGCGCGTCCACGGTTTACCTCGTGGGCGACTTCAACCTGTGGAACCCGACGGTGGAGCCGATGAACCGGGTGGACGACCGTTTCGAAATCGGCCTGTTCCTGGTGGCGGGAACGTACCGCTACAAGTTCGTCGTGGACGGTGAGGCGATCGTCGACCCCGACAACCCCGGCGCGCCGGAGAAGGGCTCGCCCCTGTCGCTCGTCGAGCGGAGCGGCGGGCTCATTCTGAGCACGGAACTCCCCGAGGACGAGGGGGCGGGCGCGCGCGCGGACTTCGGCGTGCGCTACATCGGCCGTTACACCGGGGAGTCGGGCGAGACCGACGGCGTGCAGCGCGTGGACGGCTTCGTGACCGCGCGGCTCGACCGCCTGCGCGCGCGCGCGGCGGTGGCGACGCACGATTCGTCGTGGACCTGGTCGCCCGCGACAATCGACGCCTACTTCGAGCGGGGCTTCGTCGAGGCCGAAATGGGGAAGCTCGCCGTGCGCGGCTTCGAGAACGACAGCACGTGGACGTCCTCCGATCCGATGCGTCTGGTGGGCGACGCCGGCGTGTACGGCTACGACGCCGGATTCCGGCGCCACGGCGTATCCGCGGTCGCGCGCGCGTCGAAGGGCGGCATGCGCGCGTTCTACGCGGACGAGATCACGCGGCATCCCGCGGCGCCGGTGCCCGCTCCCGACCTCGGTCCTTTCGCGGGTGGGACACGCGCGGACACCACCGCCTACGCGATGACGCCTTCCTTCGACGGGTCCGACTTCGGCGCGATCGAGGTGGAGGCGGACTTCGGCGCCATGGCGGCGGGGTACACGCTGCGCGACGAGCGCGGTGCAAACCCCGGAACCGTGGTGGACGCGAGCCGCACCGGCACGGGCTTCGCGACGACGGTCTACGCGACGCGCGAAGACCGGACCGCCTCCGCGCTGTGGCTGTCCTGCGACGTGACGGGCGGCGTGCGCGCGACGGGCGCGTACGGGTGGGGCTCGATGAAGGCGCGCGCCTACGCGGCGGAGCGCGCGAACGGCCCCGTGCCGGAGACGCAGTTCACCGGCACCGGAGCCGCGAGCGATGCCACCTTCCCGATCGCCCAAAGCGACCGCGGCCTCCTGTCCCTCGCGACGACGCGCGCGGGCGCGGGGGCGTCGCTGGGCTGGGACTACACGCGTTTCGACTTCGACGGCGTCGCCGGGGCGGCGCGCGCGGAGGTGAATCGCGCGACCGTGCGCGGATCCGCCGGCTGGAGACGCTGGGACTTCTCCGCGACCGCCGAGTACACGCGCGCGCGTTACGGCGACGCGCCGGATGCGCTGCACATCGACTGGCCCGAGCAGAATCTCTGGCTCTCCCTGTGGGACACGTTCGACCCCGAGCGCCTGGCCGCCGCCGGCCTGGATACGTACTCCATCTTCCGGCTGGGTGCCGCGTCCGACGGCGACCGCATCGACGCGGACGTGACGCTGGCGTGCGTCACGCGCGACGTCGCGCGATCGCTGGCGCAGGCGAGCGCGCGGGCCCGCGTGGAATGGTCCATCGCCGGTTCGTGGCGCGCCGGCGCCGACGCGCGCATCGCCGGCTACGACGGCGGGGACGACTTCGCGTCGTTCTACGTCGAAGCGGGCTGGCGCTCCCGCCGCCTCGAGGCAAACGCGGGCTTCGGCTTCGACCCGTACGTGTTCGATCCCGTCATCAGTGATTACGCCGACATCGGGCGCGAGGAGGCGCTGCGCGAGACTCTCGCCGGCGGATTCGCGCGCAGCCGCGCCGGGACGATCGCCGGCGCGCTGCGGGCGCGCGAGCAGGCGCTCACGGATGTTCGTCTGATCAAGGTTGAATTCGTCGTTCGTCTGCCGTAAGAAACAACCATGCGCGTGCTCGTACTCATCACAGTCGGCGCGGCGTTCGC
>DASTOO010000016.1:0-3037 GCA_035762505.1 Candidatus Krumholzibacteriia bacterium | reverse complement strand
CCAGCGCGAACGCGCCACCCCCGAGGCACAGCCGGCGCTTCTGACGCGCGGTCGTCACTCGTCCACCACCTGCGTGAGATCGGTCAGGTCGCCGCCGAGCACCTCGTTGACGCGTACGCGCGGCTGCTCGTCACGCGCCGGCGCGCCGCCGCCGTCCACCGCCACGCGCACCACGTCACTCATCGTCGCGCTCACCATGCCCATGGCGTCCTCGCACCGCCGCGACACCCGGGACTTCGAGGTGATGGTGGAATACTGTGCGGTGAGCATGCCGATCCGCTCCTCCAGGCCGAGCCTCGCGCGCTTGCGCTCCCCGATCGCCTCCATGAGGCTGTTGGTGTAGACCTGCGTCGATACGTACGCGAGCAGGAACACCGAGAAGGTGACGTAGGCCATCACCATCATCGGCGCGCCGAGCTTGCCGGAAAGCGCGTCGAGCAGGAAACGCCCGGCGGCGATGGCCACGTGGCGGCGCTTCACGACGCGCGCCTCCCGTTCAGCTTCTCCGCGGCGCGCAGCACGGCGCTGCGTGCGCGCGGGTTCGCCCGCGTCTCCGCCTCGCCGGCGCGCACGGCCTTACGCGTGAGGAGCCGGAGAGCGGGCGCGCGGCCGCACACGCACACCGGAACCCCGGGCGGGCAGACGCACTCACGCGCCGCGTCGCGCATGAACTCCTTGACCATGCGGTCCTCGAGCGAGTGGTAGCTCAGCACCACCAGGCGGCCGCCGGGGCGCAGCGCGGCGAGAACCCCGTCGAGGAAGCGGCGCAGGTGCTCCAGTTCGGCGTTCACCGCGATGCGAACCGCCTGAAAGACGCGCGACAGCTCCGCGGGAGGAGCGCCGCGGCCCAGCACCCCGGTGACGGCATTGCGCAGATCGGCGGTGGTCCGCATTTCGCCGCGCTCCACCGCCGCGCGAATCGCGCGCGCCACCCGGCGCGGCTGACGCACCTCACCGAGGTTCTTGAGGAGCCGCGCGAGCTCGTCGGCGTTCAGACGCGCCAGCAGCTCCGCCGCCGTTTCGCCGCCGCGCCCCATGCGCATGTCGAGGGGCCCCGACGCGCCGTGCGCGAAACCGCGGCGCGCGTCGTCGATCTGCGGGCTCGAAACGCCGAGATCGAGCAGGACACCGTCCACCATCCCCACGCCGGCGAGCGCCGGGCCCAGGTCCGAGTAATGCCCCTGCACCAGGGTAACGCGATCGGCGAATCCGTGCAGGCGCCGCGCCGCCCCTTCGATCGCCTCCGGATCGCGATCCACGCCGATCAGCCGCACCGCGTCGCTTGCGCGCAGAATCGCCTCGGCGTGGCCACCGTAGCCGACGGTGCCGTCCAGCACCACGCGCGAACGGTCGTGCAGGAGGTAGTGAACCACCTCGCCGGCCATCACCGGGACGTGCTGCATTCTCCCTCCGGACCGCACCCGTGCGTGCGCGCGCGCATATGGAACGACCACCGCCAGCATTAGAAGAACGAATTGTTGATGTGCTTGAACGCTTTCGCCATTTCGGCGTAGCGCTGTTCGACGTGCTTCGGATTCCAGACTTCGACGCAGGCGTTCATGTTGATCACGACCACGTCGACGCCGAGCTGGCAGCGCTCGCGCAGCCCCCTGGGGACGATCAGACGCCCTTGCGCGTCGGCGACCACCGTCTCGCGGTGGAGTTGCACGAAACGCACGAAGTCCCGCTTCAGGTCACCGGGGGCCTGGCTGAGGAAGCGACGCTCATACTCCTCCCACTGGGCCGGGGTCCGGATCTCGAGGAACGGAGGGTCCTCGATGTTCGGCAGCAGGTGAAGCCGGTCGCCCTTCTTGAGCTTGAAATGCTCGCGGACGGTCCGGGACAACTGAAGCCGTCCCTTGGGATCGATGGCGTGCAAATGTTTTTCGCCGAAGTTGCCCTGCATTAGCAGCCTAACTCTTTGAAAAACAGCGATTTACGGATTGTTTAGGGAAACTGCACCACTTGAAGGCGGATTCTAGGGAGATTTAGGGACGACGGTCAAGCGAAAACGCGGAGTCAGGGCAGAATTGTTTTGCGGCGGTACCGGAATGCCCCGGACATCATGCCACCGCGTGGGTTGGCCCGCGGGTCGGAATATAAATGAGGCGGAGTGCGGAGCGAGGTCAGACCGGGCGTCTCGCCACCAGGCACACCGTGGCGGCGAGTTTCCGGACGAGCGGGGTCCGTTCCAGCACGCGCTCGAGCGCGGCCGAGACGGCGAACAACCGGTCGGGGGTGTTCTTCAGCGTGAAGAGGAAGTACGCCGTTCCCTCCACCTCGAAGCCCGCGCCACGAAGCAGCGCTGCGATCTCGCGGTCGGGACGCGGGTGATGGTAGCGGTACGGGTGATACTCGTGACGCGCGCTGCCCCGATCCGGATAACACATCGACGGCAGGCGCTCGCGTATCCACCCGTGGCGAACCGCGATGCGTTTGAAGCTCTCCACGGCGCTGGAATGATTGGGCGTGGAAAGCACGATGGTTCCGCCGGGGCGCAGCACGCGCAAACACTCCGCGAGGGCGCGCGGGCGGTCCTCGTCGAAGATGTGCTCGAAGGTCTCCACCATCGTGACGCGGTCGAAGATCGCGTCGCGGAACGGGAGGGCCGACGCGTCGGCGCCGGCGACGTCGAACGAAACGCCGTTGTGCGCGGCGATGCGCCTCCCCACCGGAAACTGATCGGGCACGAGGTCGACGCCGACCGCACGCAGCCCCACGCGGTCGAGCGCCATGACGTTGAAACCCCACGCCGACCCGACGTCGAGCACGCGCTCGCCCACGACGGCGCCGAGCCGCCCGTCGACCTCGGCGAAGCGCCGCAGCATCATGTGATGGCGCGCGCGCGAACCCAGGTACCAATGCCGCAGCAGGTCCGGCATGTCCTCGCGCGAGAGATCGGCGGGAACGGTGATATCGGGCAGCCCGAATTTCACCGCGCATCCTCCGCCGCGGGCATGATCCGGTAGAGCGTGTAGTGGTACTCCCCCGGCTTGCGGATGCCGAGGTTGCGCACGACCGTCGAATAGACCGGGAC
>DASTOO010000015.1:0-6765 GCA_035762505.1 Candidatus Krumholzibacteriia bacterium | reverse complement strand
AACATAGCATGTTTGCCCCGTGGTCAACATGAAATGATGTCCTGACGCATTGTCTCTGCGTGCACGCGTGAAGCGCGCAGGGGACGACTCGCGTTCACTGCCGCAGCGGCAGTTTGCACGCGCCTTTCACAAGCGCACTATCTGTACAACGCCTTCACGCGCCCCCAAAACACATCGCCGATGAACGCCACCTCGTCGGACACCGCTGTGCAAGGCAGCATCGGCAGGGTAAGTCACCAGCGCTCTCTTCTCGACGATCCCCCCCAGGACACACTTTACGCGGCGCGATACGCCCGCGTTGCGCGGGCGGGCCGTTCGTTGTACCCTTGATGGACCGTCCCCCCGCGGTGAAGCCGTGCAACCTCCCATCCCGAAGAAGCAACCGCGCCGCTCCCTCGCGGCGCTGGCCCTCGTGGCCTTGTCCGCCGGCTGTTCCGGCGGTGGCGGGGCGACGCCCGTCGTTCCGGCGCCGACCGCCGCCTCCTGGCGGTGGATGAACCCGGCCGCCGAAGGCGCGTCGCTCACCTCGGTGTGGGGCCCCTCGGCGGACAATCTCTTCGCGTCGGGAACGGGCGGGGTCATCCTCCGTTACGATGGAGCCCGGTGGAAGCGAACCACGACACCCACCGGCAACGTGCTCAACGCCGTCTGGGGCAGCGCGGCGAATGACGTGTTCGCGGTCGGCTTCGACGGTGTCATCCTGCGCTACGACGGGACGAAGTGGACGCCGCAGAACAGCGGCACCACGAACTACCTCGAAGCGGTGTGGGGAACGTCGTCGAGCGACGTGTTCGCGGTGGGACAGTCACGCACGATCCTGCACTACGACGGCACGTCCTGGTCGTCGATGGACGCCCCGCTCGGCGGCGGGAGTCTCCGGGGCCTGTGGGGGAGCGGCCCGGCGGACGTGTACGCCGCCGGCGTCGGCACCAAACTGCTCCACTACGATGGCGTGAGCTGGCAGGAGATCACGACCCCGGCGACATTCGCGCTCGCCGCGGTGTGGGGGACGGGTCCCGACGACGTCTTCGCCGTCGGTGGGAACGGCGCCGCCATTCACCACGATGGCGACTCCTGGTCGCCGATCAACGCGCCGGCCGGCGTGCACTTCGCGTCCATCACGGGGCGGTCGCCGACCGACGTCTTTGCGCTGGGTACAAACGGTGCCGCGTATCGCTGGGACGGCGTCGCGTGGACGGCGATGACGACGACCAGCATCAAGGCGTACAAGAGTGTGGTTGCCGTCGACGCCGCGGTGGTTGCGGTGGGGGAGGCCGGCACCATCCACCATCTCGCGGGCGACGCGTGGAAACCGATGCCGGGCGGACTGACCACGGACTTCTTCGGCGTCTGGGTGGCGCCCAACGGAGACGCGTTCGCGGCCGGCGAACTTGGCACCGTTGCGCGATTCACGGGCGGTCAGTGGAACAGCATGGAGACCGGAACGACCGAGGATCTGCGGGCGATCGACGGCGCGTCGGAAAACGAGGTGTACGCGGTCGGCGACGTCGGCACGGCCCTGCGTTTCGATGGCGCGTTGTGGACGCCGATTCCGTCGCCGTACGGTCTGGACCTCCACGGTGTGTGGGCGGACGGATCGGGTTTCGCGATCGCGGTGGGCGTCGCCGGTCACGTGATCCGGTTCACCGGCGCGACCTGGGTCGAGGTCCCGACGGGGGTCACGCAGCAGTTGATGGGGGTGTGGGGCCTGACGCCGGACGACTACTACGTGGTGGGGTACCAGTCGACGCTGCTGCACTGGACGGGCCTCCAGTGGAAGCTCGTGCCGGTTTCACCGGGTCTCGACCACATTTTCCATGACATCCACGGTACCGGACCCGGTGACATCGACATCGCGACCGAGCTGCTCGGCATTGCGAGCGCGCCGGAAGCGGGAGCGCTGCACGCGGGCGGGTATATCTACCACTGGGACGGCGCGACGTGGACACCCTCCTTCCAGGAGCCGATCCACGACGTCCTCTCGGTGTGGCGGGCGAGCCCGCAGCGGGGGTTCGCCTGTGGCGACGCGGCATCCCTGCTCACCGGCACGGACGCGGGGTGGACGCGAGTCTGGGACCTCCACGATCTGCCCGCCTATGTGCGGGGAATCCACGGGAACGCCGCCAGCAACGTGCTGGTGGTCGGTGACGGCGGTTCGATCGCGCGTTATAGTAGGTAGCAATGGACATGAAGTTCGTCTCCCTCTCGGTGACCGGCGAGAACGTCGACGAGATCCTGCGCGACGTCTCGCGGGCGGTGCTCGATCGTCTCGGCGAGCACGCCGACTTCGCGCTCGTGTTTCCGTCCGCGCACTTCGCGCCGCGGGCCGAGAGCCTGGTCGTGAACCTCAGGCGCGCCATCGGCGCGCGCGTGATGCTCGGGTGCACGGGCGAGGGGGTCATTGGCCCCGCGCACGAGATCGAAGGCCAGCCGGCCGTCGCCGTGGTCGCGGCCCAGCTCCCCGGTGTGGCGGTGGAGCCCTTCGCCATCCCCAAGTCCGCGCTGATCAACATCGCTCTCGACCCATCGTTGCTGGGGAAATACTACGCGCCGCCCGTCGACACCCGCTTCGTCGTCATGCTGGCGGACCCGTTCAGCGCGCCCATGGACGGCGTGCTCAACGCGTTCAACCGCGAATGCGCCGACATGCCCATCATCGGCGGCATGGCGAGCGGCGCGCGCCAGCCCGGCGAGACGGTGCTCATCATGAACGACCAGGTGATTCGCGAAGGGCTGGTGGGCGTTTCCTTCGTCGGGCCGATCCAGGCCGACATCATCGTGTCGCAGGGATGCCGGCCGATCGGGCCGGTGTTCGAGGTGACGGAGTCGAAGAACAACGTGATCGACTCGCTCGGCGGCGAATCGCCGCTGGCGCGCATCCAGGAGATGCTCGACGAGATGGACGACGAGGACCGCGACCTGCTGCAGAACGGACTCTTCATCGGGCGTGCGATCGATTCCAACAAGGACGCGCTGGGACGCGGCGACTTCCTGATCCGCGGCGTGCTCGGCGTCGACAGCCGCACGGGAGCGATCGCGGTGAGTGACGTGATCGACGCCGGCGAGCGGGTGCAGTTCCACCTGCGCGACGCGCATACGGCGCGCGAGGACCTCGAAATGATGCTCTCGCCGCACGCGCTCTTCGGCGAGCCGAGCGGCGCGTTCCTCTTCTCCTGTAACGGCCGCGGGACGCGCCTCTACGACGAGCCCGACGGCGACATCTCCGCCATCCGCGGCTTCTTCCAGGGCATCGACCTGGCGGGCTTCTTCTGCGCGGGCGAGATCGGCCCGATCGGCGGGAAGAACTTCCTCCACGGCCACACCGCAAGCCTCGCGCTCATCCGTCCCTCCGCGCGCGATCCCAGGGCTCGTTAACCCTGCGTGGCCGCGCGGGTCCTGTCGGTCAGCAGCCCACCGCGCTCGAGCCTACCGCGCTCCGCACTAGTAGTCCCTTGCTTGTGGGCGCCCGCTGACCGCCACCCGCGCGGAACGGCAGCCGCGCGAGTACTCAGGAGCGGTCGAGGTTGATGTCGCGCCACGAGGCCGGGTCGTTCAGAGACTCGAGGTGCGTCAGCACGGCCACGCTGGGGAGGCAGGCGCGGAGGTCGGTTTCGATCTGCTCGGTCATTTCATGCCCGCGCTGGACCGTCCAGTCGCCCGGAACCAGCACGTGCACCGAGACGAAACGGCGCGTGCCGGCGCGACGTGTGCGCAGCGCGTGGTAGTGGATGCCCTGCGCGGCGTAGCGGTCCAGCACCACCCGGATCGTGGCCTGCTCTTGCGCCGGCAGCGCCGTGTCCATCAGGCCCAGCACCGAGCTCTGCAGGATGCGCGCGCCCGTCCACACGATGTTCGCGGCTACCAGAAGCGCGATCAGCGGGTCGAGGCGCTGCCAGCCGGTGAGTGAGACCGCCGCTACGCCCCCGATGACGCCCGCGGACGTCCAGACGTCGGTGAAGAGATGTCGCGCGCCCGCCTCCAGCGTGATCGAGCCGTGGCGCCGTCCCGCGCGAAGCAGAATCCACCCCACGCCCAGGTTGACGAGTGCCGCGACGGCGCACAGGCCGATCCCCAGCCCCACCTGCTCGAGCGGCTGCGGCGCCAGGAGTCGGTGCACCGCCGTGGAACCGATTCCGGCCGCCGCGACCAGAATGAGGAGCCCCTCGACCGTGCTCGAGAAGTACTCGGCCTTGTAGTGTCCGTAGGCGTGGCTGTCGTCCGCGGGCCGCGCGGCGACGGAGAGCATGGCCAGCGCCATGACGCCGCCGACCAGATTGACCAGCGACTCCAGCGCGTCCGACAGGAGCCCCACCGAACCGGTTATCAGGTACGAAACCGCCTTGAGCGCCATCGTGAAGACGGCGGCGCCGATGGAGAGCCACGCGAACCGGGTCAGGGACGGAGTTGCCATGCGCGCGGCATTCATCGGATGTCAGGCGGTTTCGCCCGGCGCGTTTCGCCCGTATTCCCCGCGCAGCGATTCCGCGTCCCATCCCTCGTCGCGATCGAGATCGGTGTGTTCCAGGTCCGCCAGCATGCGCCCCTCCAGGTCCTCGATGCGTTCGCGCGCCTCGTTGATGTAGGAAGCGCGGTCCCCGCGCCGTTCGGTCAGCTCCACCATGCTGCGCTCATCGTGAAGCATGAACTTGTGCGCCGCGCGCTGCGCCTGGTAGGCACGGAAGCCCATCTGCCGGAGCACGTCCGTGCCCATGCGCAGCGACGTGTCCAGCGATTGCCGGTACACATGGGTAACACCCGCCGCAATCAACTCGTGCGCGTCCTCCCAGTCGAAGGCGCGCGCATAGATCGTGAGGGTGGGGAAGTGCTTGCGCACGGTGTGAATCAGCTCCAGCGTGCGATCGGGACTGTCGAGGGCCAGCACCAGCAGGCGCGCGCGCTCGGCGCCCGCAGCCCGCAGCAGGTCCGGACGGGACGCGTCGCCATAGTACACTTTGAGACCGAGCTTGCGCAGCAGTTCCACCCGGTCGGAGTCGATGTCGAGCACGACCGTCGGGACGCCGTTGGCGCGGAGCAGCCGGCCCACCGTGGAGCCGAACGAGCCGAAGCCGGCGATCAGCACCGGGCCCTCGCGGTCGATCTCGTCGGCCGCGCGCCCCGCGCGCTCCTGCGTTCCGAAGCGCGGCATGATGAAGCGCTCATTGACGATGAGCAGGAGCGGGGTGATCGCCATCGAGAGCGCGACGGCGGCGACGAGCGGGCCGGTGGTGGCTGCGTCCAGGACGCCTTCCTGATGCGCGAAGGAGAACAGCACGAAGGCGAACTCACCCACCTGCGGAAGGGCGAACGCGAACAAAAGGCTCTGGTCGAGGCTCATGCGGAAGCCGCGCGCCAGCGCGAAGAGCACGCCGAACTTGAGCGCGATGATCGCGGCGACCAGGCCCGCAATCACGAGCGGCTGCGACGCGATGAGGTTGAAGTCCACGGAAGCGCCCACCGCGATGAAGAACAGACCCAGCAGCAGGCCCTTGAACGGTTCGATGTCGCTCTCGAGCTCGTGGCGGTATTCGCTCGTGGCCAGCATGACGCCGGCGAGGAATGCGCCCAGCGCCGGGCTGAGGCCCACGCGCGCCATGAGGAGTGCCGCACCCACCACGAGCAGAAGCGAGGCGGCGGTGAACACTTCCCGCAGGCGCACCCGCGCGATGGCGCGGAACGCCGGGCGGACGAGGAAGCGCCCGGCCAGCACGACCACCGCCACCGCGCCCAGCACGGCGAGCGTCTGCGCCCAGGCGGGGAGGCCGGTGATCCACGTGGCCGGGGCGTGCGCGCCGCCGGCGTGCGCGTCGTCCGGGGCACGGGACGCCAGCAGCGGAAAGACGGCGAGCATCGGGATCACCGCGATGTCCTGGAAGAGCAGCACGGCGATCGACGCCTGTCCGCCCGCCGGCTTGAGCAAGTCCTTCTCGGTCAGCGTCTGCAGGACGATCGCGGTGGAAGAGAGCGAGAGCGTCATGCCGATCGCGAAGGCGGCGGGAACGCGCACGCCGAGCGCCATGGCGATGCCCGCGACGGCGACGGTGGTGACGAGCACCTGCAGCCCGCCCATGCCGAGGATCGGCGCGCGCAGGCGCCACAAGCGCAGCGGCTCGAGCTCGAGACCGATCACGAAGAGCATCATGACCACGCCGAACTCCGCGACGTGCATCATGTCCTGTCCCTCAGCGCCGATGAACCCGAGGCCGAAGGGCCCGATCGCGGTCCCGGCGAGCAGGTAGCCGAGCACGGCACCGAGGCCGAGCCGCTTCGCAATGGGCACGGAGACGACCGCGGCGGCCAGGTACACGAAGGCCTGGGTGAGGAAGTCGCCGCTCATATCGGACTCCCGCTGCGCCGGATGGACGGAAGCGCGTCGTTCAGGGTGTCGAAAGCAGCGGCCGCGCCCAGGTCGAGGCGGTCGTCGTGCAGCGCCGTGAGCAGCTCGCGGTAACGCACGGCGTGCAACTGGATGTCGGAGTCGCCGAGCCGGTGGGTTCCCGGGATCACCCACGGCGGGGCCCAGTCCATGCCGCACAGGCGCGCGGTCTGTTCGATCGGCGCGAGAAACTGGCGGAAGGTGTTGCGGTTCATTCCGTCGGCCCGGTAGGCCGCGTCGCGGCCGCCCGCGGTGATGAGGTTCAGCATGCGCTTACCGCGGAGCGCCGTCCCCGCGGCCCCGTACGCCCATCCGTGCTCGAGCACGAGGTCCTCCCACTGCTTGATCATGGCGGGCGTGCTGTACCAGAAGAACGGGTGCTGCAGGATGAT
>DASTOO010000014.1:0-2196 GCA_035762505.1 Candidatus Krumholzibacteriia bacterium | reverse complement strand
CCCACGTGAGGATCGTGCGCTGCCACGCGACGACGAAGTCTTCTGTTGCGGCCTGCGCCGCGTCCGGCATCGGCCAGAGCGCGGGCGTGCGGGGGGATTCGGTTGCCATAGCAGACTCCTGGGGGGGAGGGGGAAACGCGGGATTTGGACGCTAGCACCGCCGATGTTGCAGTGCAACTTTGCCACCGCCCGGACCTCGGGGTTTGCGTTAGATCAATCTGTTACCGGGGTGCGCGCCACAGACTGGCCGGTTACAAGCGAGGAGATCAGTCATGCAGCTCTGGATCGGCAACTTTGCCCCCGAGACGACGGAAGACGAGCTGCGCGAGCTCGTCAGCAAGTACACGAAGCTCGAGATCTCGCGGGTGACGCGGGAAGACGGCGATGGCTCGCACCCCGGCGCCGTCCTCGAGTTCGAGGGGGCCGATCGCGCCGCGCTCTACGAGGCGCAGCGGCGCCTCAACGGGATGTTCTGGAAGAACAGCACGCTCAGGGTGTACCTGCCGCTGGGTCAGGGGTGAACGCCGCCCAGTACGCCGCGGTCGAGCGTCTGCGCGATGGACGCCAGGTCGAGATCCGCGCGCTCCGGCCCGCGGATCGTGCCGGCCTGCTGGCGGCGCTGGAGCGGACCGGCGAAGAGTCGCGCTACCGCCGGTTCTTCGCCCCGAAGCGCACCTTCTCCGAAAAGGAGATCGACTTCTACCTGAACGTCGACTTCGTCAGCCACGTGGCCCTGGTCGCGGAGCTCGAGGAAGGCGGGCGGCCGGTGATCGCGGGTGGCGGTCGCTATATCGTGTCCGAGCCGGGCCGCGCCGAGGTCGCATTCGCGGTCGACGACGCACACCAAGGTCTGGGCATCGCCACGCGCCTGATGCGCCATCTCGTCGAGATCGCCCGGGCCGCGGGCCTCACCGAGCTTCACGCCGAGGTGCTGCCGGACAACGCGCCGATGCTGGCCGTCTTCGCGCGCAGCGGTCTGGCGATGCGGCAGACGCGCGACGAAGGCGTCGTCCACGTCGCGCTCGCACTAGGTGGATGACCGCGCCGCGGCGCCCCCCCGATTCGCAGGAGGAGGAATCACCCGATGTCTCGCAATGAACGCTGTAGCATCCGCACCGCGCTCGCCGCGGCCCTGGCCCTGATCGCGCTCTCGGGCTGCGCCTCGGACTCCCGCTCCGGACAGGCCATCGATTGGGTCGTATCGCAGGAGGCCGATAAGAAGCGCCTGAACGACGCCGGATTCCCGCAATATAGCGGCGCGAATTGAGCTTCACGCCTTCTTTGGCGACCGGACGGAAAGGAAACGATGAAAGAGGAACGGGGCAACGGCGAGACCAAGGAGGGCGCAGCCCGCGGGGAGAAACTGAAGGGCAAGACCTACGACAAGGAGCTCGCGAAGCTCCACGGCGAGCTCGTCAAGCTTCAGGAGTGGGTCAAGCACAAGGGGCTCAAGGTCTGCATCGTCTTCGAGGGCCGCGACGGCGCGGGCAAAGGCGGGACGATCAAGGCGATCACCGAGCGGGTGAGCCCGCGCGTGTTCCGCGTGATCGCGCTGCCGGCGCCGACCGAGCGCGAGAAGAGCCAGATGTACGCGCAGCGCTATCTTCCGCACCTGCCGGCGGCCGGCGAGGTGGTGATCTTCGATCGCAGCTGGTACAACCGCGCGGGCGTCGAGCGGGTGATGGGATTCTGCACCGAGGAGCAGGCGCGATTGTTCCTGAAGGTGGTGCCGCACTTCGAAAAGCTCATGATCGACTCCGGCATCATTCTCATCAAGTACTGGCTCGAGGTGAGCGAGGAGGAGCAGACCCGTCGGCTCGAGGCCCGCATCGACGACGGACGCAAGATCTGGAAGCTCTCGCCGATGGATCTCAAGTCCTACAGCCGGTGGTACGACTACTCGCGGGCGCGGAACGAGATGTTCGCGGCCACCGACACCGGATTCGCGCCGTGGTACGTGGCAAGAAGCGACGACAAGCGGCGCGCGCGCCTGAACATCATCAGCCACCTGCTCAGCAGGATTCCCTACGAGAGCGCGCCGCGTGAGAAGGTGAAGCTGCCGAAGCGGCAGAAGCGGCACGGCTATCGCGACCCGAAGTACGCGTACAAGTACGTCAAGGAGCGGTACTGACCGGACTTCTCGTTCCGGTCGGAGGCGTCATGCGACTCGATGTCACTGCCCTGGCGTTGACGGCC
>DASTOO010000013.1:0-2279 GCA_035762505.1 Candidatus Krumholzibacteriia bacterium | reverse complement strand
GATGAGCACGCGCGGGGCGCCGGGGTGGGTGGGAAACACCGCCACCGGCTTGCCCGATTGCACCAGCAGCGTCTGGTCGTCGCGGAGGTCGCGCAGCGTCGCCACGATGGCGTGGAACGCGTCCCAGTTGCGCGCCGCCTTCCCGCGCCCGCCGTACACGATCAGGTTCCTCGGGTCCTCGGCCACCTCGTTGTCGAGGTTGTTGCACAGCATGCGCAGCGCCGCTTCCTGCGCCCAGCCGCGGCACGACAGCTCGCGTCCGCGCGGCGCGCGGATCGCGCCCGCTTTGAATTCCATGTCGCCTCCCATTCAATCACCGACCGGCAGGATCGCGCCGGCGGCAGCTTCGACCGCGCGCACGAACTCACCCGCCGCGGAGCGCTGCTCGAGCGACGCGATGTGGCCGGTCAGCACCCCATCGCGCTCGAGGAACGGCACCGTCTCGCGCACCGCGTCCCGCGCGGCGGCCGCTCCCCGGCCGGGAACCAGCGGCCGCTGAAAATCGAGCGCCTGCGCGCCGCACATCAGTTCGACCGCGACCACGCGGTTCACATTGTCGAGCACGCGCGCCACCTTGAGCGCGGCGATGCTCCCCATGCTCACGTGGTCCTCGAACCCGAGCGAGGTCGGAATGCTGTCCACCGAAGCCGGGTGCGCGTGCACCTTGTTCTCGCTGACCAGCGCCGCCGCGAGGTACTGCGCGATCATGAACCCCGAGTTCAATCCAGGGTCGCGGATGAGGCAACGCGGCACGCGCTCGCCATCCCCCTCCATGAGCTTGTCGATGCGCCGCTCCGCGATGGATGCGATCTCGCAGGCGGCGATCGCGAGCGCGTCCAGCGCGAAGGCCATGTGCTCGCCGTGGAAGTTCCCGCCCGACAGCACGTCGCCGTCCTCCGGAAACACGATCGGATTGTCGGTGACCGCGTTCATCTCGCGCGTCACCCATTGCTCGATCCACAGGCACGAATCCAGCACGGCGCCGAGCACCTGCGGGATGCAGCGGAACGAATAGGGATCCTGCACGCGGTCGCAGTCGCGGTGCGCGCGGATCACCTCGCTGTCCGCGTGCAGGCGCCGGAAGCCCGCCGCCACCGCCACCTGTCCCGGATGCGGCTTCAGCGCGTGCAGGCGTGCATCGAAGACGGTGTCGGTGGCCTGGTACGCTTCGAGCGACATGGCCGCGGCCGCCATTGCGGTCTTGAGCAGCGCCCGCGTGCGCAGAACCTCGCGCGCGGCCACCGCGCTCATGAGCTGTGTCCCGTTGATGAGGGCGAGCCCTTCCTTCGGTCGCAGGGTCAGGGGCTCGAGCCCCTCCGCCGCGAGCGCCTCGCCCGCGGGCACGCGCCGCCCGCCGTACATCACCTCGCCCTCGCCGATCACGGCGAGCGACAGGTGCGCGAGCGGCGCCAGGTCGCCGCTCGCCCCCACCGAACCGTAGCACGGCACGATGGGTGTCACGCCGCGGTTCACCAGGTCGAGCAGGCGCGTCACCAGCTCCACCGAGACGCCGGAGTGACCGGTGAGCAGCGAGTTGGCGCGCAGAACGATCATGAGGCGCACGGTGTCTTCGTCGAGAGGCGGTCCCGCCGCCGCCGCGTGGCTGCGCAGCAGGTTGTGCTGGAGCGTCACCGCGTCCGCGGGGCTGATCTTCGTGCGCGCGAACTTCCCGAACCCGGTGTTGATGCCGTAGTGCGGTGTCGCGTCGCCCGCGAGGCTCTCGCAGAAGCGCGCGCAATGGGCGACGCGCTCCAGCGCGCCGCGGTCGGCGCCGACCGTGACGCCCCCCGCGAGGAACGCCGCGATGTCGGAGAGACGGAGACTGTGGCCGTCCAGGGTCAGGGTAAGCATAGACGCACCCATGCTAGCACCTTTAGAAGTTCTGCTCCAGCAGCACGTGCACCTTGGTGGACTGGAGGGAGATCTCGTCACTCACCGCGAAACTGAGATCGATCCGGCCCAGGCGCGACGCGCTGCGCACGCCGAAGCCGAAGCCGGCGAGGCCGGTTCCGCCCTCGGTGGCGCTGTCATCGGCGAGCAGCGACTCCTGCAGCACGTAACCCGCGTCGGCGAACACGTACAGCCCCTCGCGCGGCGTGCGCCCGAGGCGCAGCTCGTTGCGCGCGTAGGCCATGCGCCGCCCGTGGAACTGGTTCTCCTTGTATCCCCGCACGGTGCGCGCCCCGCCGACGTAGAACTGCTCCGAGAGCGGCACGGAGGGCTCGTCGCTCTCGAGCGTCGTCACCGCGCCCTGCGCGCTGTAGTGGAGGGACCAGAAC
>DASTOO010000012.1:0-19969 GCA_035762505.1 Candidatus Krumholzibacteriia bacterium | reverse complement strand
CGGGCACGGCTGCGTTCTTCGGCGCGTGGCTCGCGTCGCTGTTGATCTTCGCGCCCCACCCCTCGTCGCTCCCGGCTGCCGATCCGTTTCGCATCACCCCGCTGATCCCGTTCTTCTTCGCGGCGTCGAGTGCGACCGTGCTCGCGGCGCTGTGGCGATCATCGTCGCTCCGTCGCGCACTGGCGGCCGTTCCGCTTGCGGCGTTGAACGCGGTGCACACCTGGCGGCTCCTTGGCATGGTCTTCGTTCTACTCTATACGGAGGGGCAGCTCCCGGCGCATTTTGCCCTGCCGGCCGGGTGGGGAGATGTCGCGATCGGAGTTACCGCGCCCCTGGTGGCGTTCGCGCTCGCGCGCGGCGTTCGCGGCGCCACGACGATGGCCGTCTCATGGAACGTACTCGGATTGCTCGATCTCGCCGTGGCCGTCGGCATGGGGACGGGGCTCCTCGCGCCTCTCCTCCCGCTCGACCTGGGCCCGCGGGTGCCGCCCGCCGCGGCCATGGGGGTCCTGCCGATGATCCTGGTGCCGGGGTTCGCGGTCCCGCTTGCGGTCCTGATGCATCTGCTCGCCCTGCGGGGCCTCCTCCGGTGGACCCGGCTCAGCCCGGGGACGCTCGCCGTCGAGACGCGCTGAGACGCGGCTTTCGCGGGGTGCGTCCGGGTGCAGTGGCTGGAAAAGAGGCCACGGTACGTGGTATCCTGATGGTCTCATCAGGACGGTCTGGACGTGTCGACGGGTATTGCTCGCTCCTCATCCCCGGCGTGGCGGCCATTCCGGCGCTTGCCGTCTTGCTACCGCCCGGTGCTCTCGTGACGACCGGCGCGCGTGTCACTGCATTGCCCGTCGTGCCGTACGAGCACGAACGGCACCTGGAGGGGTTGCTGTCACTCTATGCGCGCGTGCTTGGAGAGGAGGCCTGCGCGCGCCGCCGCGTCCTCATCGAGGCGATCCACGAGCGCATGCCCGGCCGCGACCGCCATCCGCTCCGCTACGTCGTGATGGACGGGGACCGCGTCGCGGGAACCCTGGGATGCCTCCCCGCCGATTTCATCGTCAACGGTGAGCGCGTCCCGGCCCGCTTTACCTGCGACCTGCTCGTCGATCCGCACTACGCCGCCGCGGGACTGCGCCTCGAGCGCCGCACGCTGGGGACGCTGCTGGTCGAACGGGCGCGGCTCGGCGGTGGGTTCTTCGTGGGCGGCTTGTGGATGACGCGCGCGAGCCACAAGATCCATCTCGCGGCGGGATTCTCCGAAGCGATGGTGCTCCCGAGCTACACGCTCCCGCTCGATCCGATGCCGTTCGTCGCGCGCCGCGAGCTTGGCCGCGTCAAGGCCGTCGGGGCGCTTGCGGCCCTGGCCCTGCTTCGGGCCGGAGGGATGGTTCGTGCGCGGCTGTCGCTCCAGCGCAGGGACATCCGGGTGGAGGCCGTCGACCGGATCGACGCGACACTCGACGCAACGCTGCTCGATCTTGCGCGCGGCTATGCCGTGACCCGTGTTCGCGACGCCGCCTATCTGAACTGGAAGTACGCCAGTCATCCGACGCTCGGGTACCGCATCCTGATTGCGCGGCGCGCGTGCGCGTGCGCGGGGTACGTCGTCTGGCGCGGAGCGACGCCGGATGACGAATGCCGGCGCGCGGTCGTCGTGGACTTCCTGACGGCGGAGGGCGACGCGCGCGCGCTGCGAAGACTCGTATCGCGCGTCGTGATCGATGCCGCATCGGAGGGAATGGAATCGGTATCCATCCTGACGACGCAGCCCTGGGCGCGGACGGCGCTGCGACAGCTCGGGTTCCTGCCGCGTCCGGGCGGCAATTCGTGGGTGGTGGCCGGTTGGGAGGATCATGTTCCGCCGGACTGGCTCCACGAGCCGGAGCGGTGGCACCTCTGTAGCGGCGACTCCGACGGCGACATGTGTTCCGGGATCGTCGCGATGAAGCCCGGGGCGTCGTCGCCACCGCGGCGCCTGGAGTCCGCGTGATCCGCACCGCCGGCGCTCGCAAGGCCGTGATGGTGTATAGTCGCGGAATGAATGCCCTCGTTCGTTCCACCGTGATCCTCGCACTGTTTCTCGCCGCGACGCCGGTCGCCGCGCAGACACCGCCCGCCGCGCCGTACCCCGACACCGCCGAAGGCGTCGTCCGCGAGCTCTACCGGCAGATCTGCGTGGAACCGGGTCAGACCACCGACTGGGAGCAGGTCCGTCCGCTCTTCATTCCCGAAGCCGTGATCGTGCTGCGGGTGTCGAAGGACGCGATGAGCACGTTCTCGGTGCAGGGGTGGATCGACGACTTCATCGCGTTCAACGAGCGCGCGCGCATCGTGGAACGCGGCTTCACGGAGAAGATCGTGCGCATGGACGCGACGGTCTTCCGCGACATCGCCAACATCCTCGTGCTGTACGAGGCGGCCATCACCGATTCACCGCGGCCGCCGACGCGGGGCGTCGACAGCATCGATCTCATCCGCACCGACGGCCGCTGGCGGATCGCGTCGATCGTCAACGACCTTCCGACGGACCAGCACCCCGTGCCGAACCGGCTCGCGGAATAGCCCACCCCCACGGGGGCCGGCCCCGAACCCGGGCCGCGCGCGGAAATAACTTGACTAGTCAATAATAAGCATGTAGACTGTTGGCATGGTGAGAGCACGACCGCACCCAGCGCCGCCCCGGCGTCGTTCAGCGCCCACGCCCGGCAGCCGTGCCGTGGTCGCTCTGGTGGGAAGCGCCGACCGGGTGAGCTCGTTTCTGAACGCCGTGGTCGGGACGCGGGGCGTCACCCTCCAGCAGTACAACGTGCTTCGCATCTTGCGCGGCGCGGAGCCGGATGGATTGCCCACCCTGGTGGTGGCGGAACGCATGATCGAGCGCGCCCCGGGGATCACGCGGATGATCGACCGCCTCGAGGAAAAAGGGCTGGTGGCGCGCGAGCGCCGTGGCGCGGACCGGCGCTGCGTGCACTGCCGGATCACCGGCGCCGGCCTGGACCTGCTGGCCGGGCTGGACGAACCGGTCGATCGCGCCGATCGCGCGGCCTTCGACGCGCTCAACCAGCGTGAGCTTTCCGAGCTGACTTCGTTGCTGGAACGGGTGCGTGACGCCCACGGCGCGCCGGCGGAAGGCCCGGACGACTAGCGGGCCCGGCGGGGGGTCCCGCGAAACCCGCGGGCCTCTCTTGACGGGCAGATAGTTGACTAATCAATAGTACGCTGATTAACAGGAGGACGATCATGCTGAAGCGGTTTTTTGCCACCCCGGATTCCCGTATCGCGACGCTGCTGCGCGTCGCGCTCGGTGCGGTCATGTTCGCGCACGGCGCCCAGAAACTCACGGGCTGGTTCGGTGGCTACGGCTTCGACGCAACCATTGGCTACTTCGGGCAGGCACTTGGTATCCCGGCGGCCGTCGCGACGCTCGTCGTCGTCGCCGAGTTCTTCGGCGGTCTCGGGCTGATCGCCGGTTTTCTCACGCGTCTCAGCGCCGCAGGCATCGCGGCCGTCATGGCGGGAGCGGTGTACTTGACCCATCTGCCCAACGGATTCTTCATGAACTGGTCGGGTCAGCAGGCGGGGGAGGGCTACGAGTATCACATCCTCGTCGCCGCGATCGCGCTGGCGCTCGTGGTTCTCGGTGGAGGATGGGCGAGTGTGGACGCGGTCATCGCGCGCGTCATCCCGGGCAGCGCGCGCTCTCTCGCCGGCGCCACAGACACTAGATTGCAGCAGTCAACATCGTCGCCGGAACAGCGGCGTTAAACCGGGAGGAGAATCATGTCCATCAGGGCCGTCAAGCGAGTCACCCCATCCCAACTCACCCTGGAGGGCGCGGGCGTCAGACTCCGCCGCGCGTTCGGCTTCGGCGACACCGGCGAGTTCGATCCGTTCCTGCTCTTCGACGATTTCCGGAACGAGAACCCCGAGGACTACATGGCGGGCTTCCCGTGGCATCCGCACCGCGGGATCGAGACGATCACGTACGTTCTCGCGGGCGAGGTGAGCCACGGCGACAGTCTCGGCAACCGCGGCACGCTGGGCGCGGGCGACGTGCAGTGGATGACGGCGGGGAGCGGAATCCTCCATCAGGAAATGCCGCAAGGCGATCCGAAGGGGCGCATGCACGGCTTCCAGCTGTGGGCGAACCTTCCGCGTTCGCTCAAGATGACGAAGCCGCGCTACCAGGACGTGAGTTCCGGTGAGATTCCGGAAGTGGTGGACGACGACGGCACGCGCGTGCGCGTGGTCGTGGGCGACTACGCCGGCCGGCGCGGCCCGGTGGAAGGAATCGCGGCGGAGCCGCGCTACCTCGACGTGCGGGTGCCGGCCGGACGCCGCAAGACGCTCAAGGTCGAAATCGACCGGCACGCATTCGCCTACGTATTCGAAGGCGCGGGCTCGTTCCGCGATGCCTCGGCGCCGCAGGCGGTTCTGACCGATCGCGTGCAGCCGGATGGCGGGGAGATTCGCGACCTCACCGGGAACCGGTCGCTCGTGCTCTTCGATCGCGGCGACGAAGTGACGGTGCAGGCGGGCCCGGAGGGGGTTCGCTTCCTCCTCGTGTCGGGGCGACCGCTCGCAGAGCCGGTGGCGTGGCAGGGGCCGATCGTCATGAATACGCCGGAAGAATTGCGGCAAGCGTACGCGGAACTCCGCAATGGCACGTTCATCAAGACGTGAAGACGCGCGGGTCCGCGGCGGCGCTAGCTTCGTCCGAGCAGTTCGCGGACCTTCCGCCTGATCAAGTCGCGAACCTCCCGGAACTCGTCCGGGCCCATGTCCTTCGGGTCCGGGACATCCCAGTCGATGTGCCGCTGCGCCGGCACCCACGGGCATTCGTCGCCGCATCCCATCGTGACGACCGCGTCGTACGGCCCCGGTGGGATCACGTCGAGGCCCTTCGATTGGTGCGCCGACAGGTCGTACTCCAGCTCGCGCATGGACGCGATCGCCTTTGCGTTCACCTCACCCGAGGGGCGCGACCCGGCGCTGTATGCTTCGACCTCCGCGCCGCCGTGGAGGAGCGCGAAGGCCTGCGCCATCTGACTCCGGCAGGAGTTCTCGATGCACACGAACAAGAGCTTCATAACGACATGACAATATGCGATGGCCGCGCCGAGCGCAACCCGCGCCATGACGGCGCTCGCGCGCGGCGTCGCGCATCGTATATGCTTCCCGCGTGAAGGACGCCAGCCGCCACCGGGGCCCCGCCTCGGTCCTGTCGACCGCCGAGGGTTTCATCGCGACGCTCGCCGTCGCCGCGATTGCGGTTCACCTCGTGCTGCGCTATGGCGCCGGCGTGACCGCATCGCTCCTCGATGCCCGCGCACACGACGTGCCGCTGATTGTGGCGCTCGCCTTCGGGGGGATTCCGCTGGTCGTGAACCTGGTGCGCGGGCTCTTTCGCGCCCAGTTCAGCTCGGATCTCCTCGCCGGCATCTCCATCGTCACCGCGATTCTGCTGCAGGAATACCTGGCGGGCACGCTCGTCGTGCTGATGCTCTCGGGCGGCCAGGCCCTGGAATCGTATGCGGTGCGCAGCGCGTCCTCGGTCCTGCAGGCGCTCGCCCGGCGCATGCCGTCGACGGCGCACCGCAGGGAACACGGGGCGCTCGTCGACGTTCCGCTGGACGGCGTCGCGGTCGGCGACGTGCTCGTCGTCTTTCCCCACGAGATCTGCCCGGTGGACGGGACCGTCGTCGACGGGCACGGCGCGATGGACGAGTCCTATCTCACCGGCGAGCCCTACGTCATGTCGAAAGCGCCGGGCGCCGGCGTGCTCTCGGGCGCGGTGAACGGCGAGACCGCGCTCACGATCCGGGCCGAGAAGCAGGCGGTGGACTCGCGCTACGCGAAGATCATGGAGGTCATGCGCGAGACCGAACAGCGCCGCCCGAAGCTGCGCCGCCTGGGCGACCAGCTGGGCGCGATCTACACGCCGGTCGCCGTCGGCCTCGCGCTCATCGCGTGGCTCGTGAGCGGCGACGCGGTTCGCTTCCTGAGCGTGCTCGTCGTCGCGACACCGTGTCCGCTCCTCATCGCGATTCCGGTGGCGATCATCGGGTCGGTGTCGCTCGCGGCGCGCCGGGGAATCATCATCAAGGATCCGGCCGTGCTCGAGAAGATCGAGACATGCCGGACCGCGATGTTCGACAAGACCGGGACGCTTACCTACGGACAGCCGCGGCTCACCGAGGTTGTCACCTCCCCCGGCTTCGCGCGCGACGAAGTGCTCGGGCTCGTCGCGAGCATCGAGCGCTACTCGCGCCATCCACTCGCCTCCGCGGTTCTCGACGGCGCCCGCGCGGCGGATCTCGCCCCGGCCGAAGCGGGCGAGGTGAGCGAGCGCCCGGGAGAGGGCCTGCGCGGCGTCGTGGCGGGGCGTTCGATTCTGGTCACGAGCCGCAAGAAGGTGGGCGAGGGGAACCCGAAGATGCTGGCGCTGCTCCCGGACCACACGGGCGGCATGGAGTGCGTGATTCTGCTCGACGGACGCTACGCGGCAACGCTCCGCTTCCGCGACGAGCCGCGCGCCGACGGCGTCCCCTTCATCAGCCACCTCACGGGGCGGCACCGCTTCGAGCGTGTCATGCTCGTATCGGGCGACCGCGAGTCAGAGGTGCGCTACCTGGCGGACAAGGTGGGGATCCGCGAGGTGCACGCCAGCCAGAGCCCGGAGCAGAAGCTCGCCCTCGTGCGGGAGGAGACCCGGCGCGCCAACACCGTCTTCCTCGGCGACGGCATCAACGACGCCCCGGCGCTCACCGCGGCGACGGTGGGCATCGCCTTCGGGCACGGGGACATCGCCACCGAGGCGGCGGGTGCCGTCATCCTGGACAGCTCACTGCAGCGCGTGGACGAGTTGATGCACATCGGCCGTCGCATGCGCACCATCGCGCTGCAGAGCGCGGTCGGAGGAATGGCGTTGAGCGTGGTGGCGATGCTCTTCGCCGCGGCGGGCTATCTCCCGCCGGTAGCGGGCGCGATCATGCAGGAGATCATCGACGTGTTCGCCGTGGTCAACGCGCTGCGCGTCGCGATTGCCCCGGGCCCGCTCATCGACTACCAGCCTGGCGCGTGACGCCGGACGCGGCCGTCGAGCGGACGGGAACAACCCTCGCGCGCCGGGCGTCGAACCGCTAGAATGCGCTCGTGCAGTTCCCGCTCCTCAAGGACATCTTCGTCATCTTCGGCCTCGCGGTCGGGGTGGCGCTCATCTGTCACCGGTTGCGGATTCCGCCGGTGGTGGGTCTCATCATCACCGGCGTCATCGCGGGACCGCACGGCCTGCGCCTCACCACGGAAGCGGAGGCGGTGAAGCAACTCGCCGAGATCGGCGTCATCTTCCTCCTCTTCGTGATCGGCCTCGAGTTCTCGATCGACTCCATCCGCCTCGTCAAGCGGCTGTTCTTCGTGGGTGGCCCGCTGCAGGTGTTCATCACCGCCGGCCTCGTCGCTCTCCTCGTCCTCGCCTTCGGAGCCGAACCCCCGGTGGCCATCCTGGTCGGACTCATCGCATCGCTGAGCAGCACCGCCATCATCATGAAGCTCCTGCAGGACCGTTCCGAACTGACCAGCGCACACGGCAAGGGGACGATGGCGGTCCTCATCTTCCAGGACATTGCGTTCGTCCCCATGATGCTGGTGATTCCTTTTCTCGCCGGGCAGGGCAGCGACAACATGTGGCGCGAGATCGGACTGCTCGTGGTCAAGGTGGGCGTCATCTGGCTCGTGGTGGCGTTCGCCGCGCCGAAACTGGTGCCGAAGATGCTCACCCATATCGCGCGCACCCAGAGCAACGAGCTCTTTCTGCTCTCCATCGGCGTCCTGTGCTTCGCGGTGGCGTGGCTGACCTCGCTGGCCGGACTGTCACTCGCGCTGGGAGCGTTTCTCGCGGGGTTGATCCTGTCCGATTCCGAGCACACGCACCGCACGATTGAGAACGTGCTCCCGTTTCGCGACGTCTTCTCGAGCTTCTTCTTCGTGTCGGTGGGGATGCTCCTCGATGCGCGCTACGTCGCCTCGAACGCGCCCGAGGTGCTGCTCGGAGCCCTTCTCGTGATCACGCTGAAGGCGGTGGTCACCACGGGCGTGATACTCGGATTGGGGCTTCCGTATCGCATCGCCGCGCTCACCGGCCTCGGCCTCGCGCAGACCGGGGAGTTCTCTCTTCTGCTCCTGAGCGCGGGGCTCGCCGTCGGACTCGTCACCGGAGAGGGCTACCAGTTCGTCCTCGCCGCGTGCCTGTTCTCGATGGTGGCGGCGCCGTTCCTGGTGGCATCCGGACAGCGCATCGTGAAGTTCGCGGACCGGCTGCCCATGCCCGTGCAAATGCACGAGGGCCGCTACTTCGTCGCCACCGACGCGGACGAGCGCATGAGTGACCACGTCGTCATCGTCGGCTATGGCGTCATCGGCGCCATGGTGGGCCATTCCGCCCGGCTGTGCGACATTCCTTACGAGGCGATCGAGCTGAACTTCGACATGGTGCGCGAGCAGCGATCGCGCGGCGTGCCCATCTTCTACGGAGACGCCACCCAGGAGGCGTCTCTGCGCAAAGCCAACATCCACTCCGCGCGCGTCGTCGTCGTGGCGATCCCGGACGCCAATGCCACCCAGCACGTGGTGGCGACGGCGCGGCGTCTGAATTCCAGTGTGGAGATCGTGACACGTACGCGCTATGTCCGCGACATGGCGCGACTCTACGCGCTCGGCGCGAACGACATCGTGTCCGAGGAGGTCGAGGCGTCGATCAAGATCTTCTCGGTGGTGCTGGAGAAGTACGGTGTTGCGCCCGACGTGATCGAGGGATTCGGCGGCGTCACCCACCGCCCGCACGACGTCCGCACCGTCCGGCGGGACGCGCCGGACAGCCCGCCGCTATAGACCCAGCTTGATGCCGGCCGTGAAGGTGCGCGGCGCCCCGGGGTGCGCGCCGTAGGGGAAGCGCGACGCGACGTAGACGTCGTCCGTCACGTTGTAGACGGACGCAAAGACGCGGACGTGCCGGATCATTTCGTATTCCGTCACAATGTCGAGCAGGAAGTACTCGTCCGCGGTGGCCCAGGTCGGGATGTCGCCGCTGCCGGGTTCGGTCCGCAGGCGGCTCACGCCGGTCGCCGTCACGCCGGCCCAGGACTTCTTCGTGGTCAGCACGAGGGACGCGCTCGCCACGTGCTCGGGGACGTAGGGAACAGCGTCGCCCTTTTCGATGTATTCCCCGACGACCGCCGGCTGAACGGGGGTGAAGTCGTACTCTGCGTGCGTGAATGTGTACGCGGCCGAAAGATCGAAGCCGTAGGCCGGATCCTGGATCGAATAGCCCGCGGAGGCTTCGATTCCCCACGCCGTCTCCGACCGGCTCGAACTTCCCGCCCATCCGTGCGCGGTGCGGAACCCGATCAGCGCTGCGTCGATGCCCCCGCGCCGCGCGCGTGCGCCGGTCTCGTAGTGGATCGCGTCGAGGCCATCACCGCCGATACCGGCCGGGGGCGGCGTGAAGGCGGTGTGGATGCCGCCGAGCAGGATGACACTCCCGGTCGCGCGGTAAGCCACGCCTAGTCCCGGGAGCACTTCCGTCGTTGAATTCTCCTCGACCGCGGGCGCCGTCGACCGTTCCGCGTCGCCGGCCGCATACGACGATTGTTTCGTCGACACGTACTCCACGCGCAGCCCCGGCGTCAGGCTCCACTTTCCCCCGGAAATGCGGTCGCGCACGAAACCGGCGAGCGACTGCGCCTCGTTGATCTGGTTGTCGCTTCCGCCCGCGCCGCCGCCGGCGCCGCGCGACGTAAGGACCATCGCGCCCCCGCTCACCATGCGCCAGCCGTCGTTGCGGTGCAGCCGGTCTTCCTCGTCCTCGTGGTAGCGCAGCCCCGTCTCGAGCTCGTGCCGGGCGTCGCCCGTGTCGAAGGCCACGCCCAGCGTGGACTGGATGCCGTGGGCGAAATAGGAGCGTGCGTTCGACGTCACCCGCAGCGCGTCGTCGGCGCTGGTCGAGTCGCCCGCGAGGATCGCGTACTCGTCCGCGAAGGCGGACGGGCTCGCGAGCACGTCGGATGGATTCTCGCCGCCGACGCGGTCCAGCAGGTACCAGTCCATCTCCACGTCGTTCCGGTACAGGGTCGTGGTCACGTCGAGAGCGTCGTTCAGCGCGATGAAGTGCCGGAGCAGCAACTGGGTGGCGTCGTGCTTCATCCGGTCCTGCCGCGAGGCGGCGTAGCGACGGTACGGTGTCGCGAGGAAGTCGGCATCGGTGAGTCCGAGGTACGAATCGCGCGCGTCCGTCTCGAAGTAGCCGAGCTTGAACGCCGCATCCTGGTATACGTCGTCGTCGGGGGCCGACCGCAGGCGCAGCTTCACGAGGTAGTCGTCGTGTTCGAATCCGGTGTCGCCGCCGCCATCCAGCACCTTGAAGCCGTCGGTGCGCGTCTGGTGTGTCCCCAGCATCCACGAGGCGTTCCTCCACGAGTCGCCGTAGTCCGCGTGCAGCGTGTGCGCGTCATTGGTGCCGAGAGAGAGGCGGGCCTGAGCAACGAGGTCGTCGGGGGCGGGAAGCGTCGTCATGTTCACGACGCCCCCCGAAGTGCGCGGGCCGTACGCGATCCCCCCGGGGCCCTTCAGCGACTCGACGGACTCCATCCGGCCGAGGCCCGCGAACACGTGCAGGCCCGGCGCCGCGTAGGGAGCGGGCGCGGTGGGCACGCCGTCCTCCATGGTGGCGACGCCGGCGCTCCGGTACGGATCGACGCCGCGCATCCCCAGGTTGGGTCGCAGCCCGTAGCCGTCCTCGCCGACGGCGTACACGCCCGGGATGCGGAGCATCACGCGGTGGATGTCGTCGAAGGATTGATTGCGGAAGGGAAGAACGTCGGGACCGACGTAGTGCGCCGAGCCGGGAAGCGCACGCGCGTGCCCCTTGCTGCCGACCGCCGCCGAGCGGTCGGCGAGGCGCTGCACCGGCGACGGGCGCGTCCGCGTCGAGTCCTCGGGACTCTCCGCGCTCGCACTCACTCGCGGCACCAGTATTGCGGCGACGATGAGGAACGGGGCCGCGAAACGGAAGTGCATTGCGCTCACGGGCCCACTCTAGGCCAGAGCACAGGCATCGTCAACCGTCAGGCGCCTTTCCTCACCGCGCCGACGGGCATGGGCTGCTTGAGCGTCAGCACCGGGCACGGCGAATGCCGCACCAGCGCCTCGGCCGTGCTGCCCATGAGCACGTGCGACAATCCGCCGCGACCGTGCGTGCACGACACGATCAGGTCCGCGTTGGTCTCGCGCGCGTAATCGACGATGGCGTCCACCGGATTTCCGAAGAGCACCTTCGACACCGCACGAACCCCCTTGGGGACCTGGTCGGTGATCAGCTTGTCCAGTGTGCGTTTGATCTCGATGGCGCGCTCGTCGTCGGTGGCGGCGACCATCGGCGACACCCACGCCACGTCCGACACCTGCAGCGCCGGCTCGTTCACCGACACCAACGTCAGGTCGGAGTCGAACCGTTCGGCCAGGCCGATCGCGTAGGGAAGCGCGCGCAGGGAGTAGTCCGACAGGTCGGTTGTCACGATGATGACGTTGAAGTTCAACACGGCATTTCCTCCTCTCTCTCACAGCTGGATGATCAGTCGCTTGCGCCTGAGCGCCTCCGCGGCGTCCCGCAGCGTCATGGTCGAGATCGTGGCGACGTAGTTCTCGCGGAAGAGCTTCCAGACATCGTGCAGCGCGCAGCTGGCGGTTTCGGTGCACACGTCCAGCCCGAGGATGCAGGACTTGTCGAGCTCCACCCGCCCGTCTATGGCCTCGATCACATCCATAACGTGCATCATCGCACCCGACCGCGCCAGCTGATAGCCGCCGCCCGGTCCCTTGGTGGAGCGCACAAGCCCTTTATTGCGAAGCCCGTGCAGGATCTTGGCCAGGGATTGCCGCGGCACGCCGGCGGCATCCGCGATCTCGCGAACCAGGACCGGCCCCGGCGCATCCTTCTCGGCGAGATAGATGAGCGCGCGGAGCGCATGCTGACACGTGGGTGAGTGGATCATGGCACACCTTGCCAGAGAGTAGTTGATCTAAAAATCCACTACTACTATAGACGGCCAGCAGTGGACCCGTCAACGCAAAATCGGATAGTAAAGTCCGAATGCGGGGCGGGAAGACCGAATCCGTAACATGATGTGGATAAGTATCTTATCCGTTCCGGCGCGGGGCGATTCGGGTTGCGGTTGCTACCCCGCTCCGGTATGCTAGCGGCCGCGCGCAATTCAACGCCATGCCCATCGCCACCCCATTTCATCCCCGCACGCTCGCGAGCTGCACGAGCCTTCTATACAAGGACTGGGCGGGGTACTACGCGGTCCGCTCCTACGACACCAGCCACGACCGGGAGTACTTCGCGTTCCGGCACGGCTGCGGTCTGATCGACGTCACGCCGCTCTACAAATACGACGTGCGGGGAAAGGACGCGGCGCGCTACCTCGCGCGCATCATGGTGCGCGACATTCGCAAGCTCAAACCCGGGCAGGTCATGTATGTCTGCTGGTGCGACGACCAGGGCCACATGATCGATGACGGAACCGTTTCCCGTCTCGGCGACGACCATTACCGCGTGACGTCGTCGGAGCCGGCGTGGCACTGGCTGGTGCGCGCCTCGCGCGGCATGCAGATCGGCCTCGGGGATGTCAGCGACAGGATCGCAGCGCTTTCGATCCAGGGCCCGATGTCGCGCGACACGGTGGATGCCGCCTGCGGCGGCGAAGTGCGCGAGCTCAAGTTCTTCCGCTTAGCGAACACCCGCATCGACGCCGCGAAGGTGATCGTCTCGCGAACCGGTTACACGGGCGACCTCGGTTACGAAATCTGGATGAAGAACGAGGACGCGCTGCCCGTCTATGACGCAGTGGTGCGCGCCGGCCGCGGGTACGGGCTGGAGCCCGCCGGCCTGGATGCGATGGACGTCACCCGCGTGGAAGCAGGCTTTATCCTGAACGGCGTCGACTACTACTCGGTGCTGCGCTGCCTCATCCCGTCGCGCAAGTCGACTCCGTACGAGCTCGGTCTGGGCTGGATGGTGAACCTCGATCACGAGCCCTTCATCGGGCGCGAAGCGCTGACCCGGGAGCACCAGCTCGGCCCCGTGCGCAAACTCGTCGGCCTCGAAGTGGACTGGAACGAGACCGAGGCTCTCTTTCGCGCGCACGGATTGCCGCCCGAAGTGCATTCCGGCGGGTGGCGCGACGCGCGGCCCGTGTACGACACCCGCGGCACCTTCATCGGCCAGGCGACGAGCGGGGCCTGGTCGCCGCTGCTCAAGAAGAACCTCGCGCTGGCCACGGTGAAGTCGGAGTTCGCGACGCCGGGCACGGTGGTGCGCTTCGAGGTCACCGTCGAGTACGAGCGCCGCGCGGTCAAGGCGACCGTCGTGGAGACGCCCTTCTTCAACCCGGAACGGAAGCGGGCCTGACGGTGGCGAAACGATACGATGCAATCGTGATCGGCGCGGGCCACAACGGCCTCGTCGCCGCGGCCTACCTCGCCAAGGCGGGACGCCGCGTGCTGGTGCTCGAACGGCGCCACGTGGTGGGGGGCGCGGCCGTCACCGAGGAACTGTACCCGGGCTTCAAGTTCTCGGTGTGCTCGTACGTGGTGAGCCTCTTCCGGCCGCACATCATCCGCGAGCTCAACCTCACGAAGCACGGCATGCAGCTGATCCCGCTCGAGTGTTCGTTCACGCCGCACCTCGAGGGCCCCGGGCTCGTGCGCTGGCCCGACCCGCACCGCACGCGGCGCGAGGTGTCGCGCTTCAGCCAGAAAGACGCGGAGATCTACCCCGAGTTCTCGCTCGCCATGACGAAGATGGGATTCTTCGTGAAGCAGATCATCGACTCACCGCCGCCCGCGCCGGGGTCGATGCATCCGTCGGAGCTTTCGCGCCTGGCCGGCCTCGTCGGCCACCTGCGCAACCTGGGCCCGGACATGGTGGAACTTCACGCGCAGCTGCTCACCATGAGTGCGGTGGACTTCCTGCGGATGTGGTTCGAATCCGACGCGCTCCTCGCCCCCATGTCGTGCAGCGGCATCATCGGCACGTTCCTCGGCGTGCACTCGCCCGGCACGGCATACGTGCTGCTCCATCACTACATGGGCGAAATCGACGGCGCGTTCCGCTCGTGGGGATTCTCGAAGGGCGGCACCGGCGGGCTGAGCATCGCGATCGCCAACGCCGCGCAGGCGTACGGCGCCGAACTCAAGGTGAGCGCGCCGGTCGCGCGCATCTTGGTCAGGGGGGGACGCGCGCGCGGCGTCGTCCTGGAGAACGGCGACGAGTACAAAGCCGACGTGGTTCTCTCCTGCGCCGACCCGCGGCGCACGTTCATCACCTTGACCGGCGAGCAGCACTTCGACGGCGACTTCCTGTCCCAGCTGCGCCGCTACAAGTACCGGGGGAGCTCGGGCAAGGTGAACCTCGCGCTGGACCGGCTGCCCGACTTCACCTGCCGGCCCGGAAGCGGCCCGCACCTGCAGGGCGACATCGCCGTCGCGCCGTCGCTCGAGTACCTGGAACGCGCGTTCGACGAGGCGAAGTACGGTGAATTCTCGCGGCGTCCATATCTCAACGTGGTCATTCCGTCGCTGGTAGACCCGAGTGTCGCGCCACCGGGGAAGCACGTCATGTCGATCTTCGTGCAGTACGCGCCCTACAACCTCAAGGGCGGCGCCGAAACGTGGCCGTCGCGTCGCGAGGAGTTCGGTGACGCGGTGGTCGACACGCTCGCGGAGTACTGCCCGGGACTCGAGGAATCGATCCTGTACCGCCAGGTGCTGACGCCGTGGGACCTCGAGCAGGAGATCGGGCTGACGGAGGGGAACATCTTCCAGGGCGAGCTCTCGCTGGAACAGCTGCTGTTCCTCCGCCCGGCGGCGGGCTGGGCGCGCTACCGCACGCCGATCCGGAATCTCTGGCTGTGCGGTTCCGGCGCGCATCCGGGCGGCGGCATCATGGGCTCGCCGGGCGAGTTGTGCGCCAAGGCGCTGCTCGATTCGAGGGAGGTCTAGCGTGGCACGGTACGACGTCGCGATCATCGGCGCGGGGCACAACGGGCTCACCGCCGCCTGCGTGCTGGCGAAGGCGGGCCGCCGCGTCGTCGTGCTGGAGCGGCGGGAGGTTACGGGCGGCATGTGCGCGTCCGAGGAGTTCCAGCCGGGCTATCGCTCGTCCGGACTCCTGCATGATACCGCGCAGGTCCGGTCCGCGGTGGTGGAGGCGCTGCGCCTCGACCAGCACGGTCTGGACCTCGTCGCGCCGCCGGCCATGCTGCTCACCGGGGCCGATCGCCCCGGCGTCATGATCCATCCCTCCAACGAGGCGACCGCCGCGGACATCGCCGCGATATCGGCCCACGACGCCGGGCGCTGGAGCGCGTACCAGGACTTCATCGGCCGGGTGCGAAGCGTGATCGAGCCGCTCCTCAACGACACGCCGCCAGACATCGGCGCGATCGGAACTCTGCAGAGCGGGTCGCTGGGAACTCTGCTCAAGAGCGCGATGTCGTTCCAGAAGCTGGGCCGGCGCGAGATGGCGGAGGTCCTTCGCGTTCCGCCGATGTGTGTCGCGGACTGGCTGAACGAGTGGTTCGAGAATGACCTGCTCAAGGCCGGGCTGGCGCACGGCGCCCTCGTCGGCATGTGGGCGGGGCCGTGGTCGCCCGGGACGGCGGCCAACCTGCTCCTCGCCGGGTGCACGACGACGAGCGCGGTAAAGGGCGGCGCCGGCGCGCTGGCTGTTGCACTGGAGCGTGCGGCGCGCCACCACGGCGCCGAGATCCGGACGAGCACGGAGGTGGCGTCGGTTGCGATGTCGGGCGGTTCCGCCAGGGGTGTGGTTCTCGCGACCGGCGAGGTGATCGAGGCGAGTGCCGTCGCGGCGTCCTGTGACCCGCGCACGCTGTTTCTCGACCTGATTCCGGCCGGGCTGCTGCCGGTCGCGTTCGAGCACCGGGTGAGTGTCGTGCGAGCGCGTGGCACGACAGCGAAGGTGCACCTCGCCCTTGACCGCCCTCTGGAGTTCGCGGCGAAGCCGGGCGAGCGCGTGGAGCGCGCCCGGACCGCGACGACGCTCGACGACCTCGAGCGGGCGTTCGACGCGGTGAAGTACGGCCGCGCCTCGGACCACCCCGTGCTCGACATCCACGTCCCGTCGGTCGCGAGCCCGGCGATGGCGCCGGACGGCTGCGACTCGGTCTCACTGCTGGTTCATTTCGCGCCGCACGCGCTCACCGGCGGCTGGACGGACGCGGCGCGCGCGGCACTGGGGGACGCGGCGATCGCGGCGCTGGAGCGCGTCGCTCCGGGCGTCGGCAAGGCCGTGGTGGGGCGCGAGGTGCTGACGCCCGCCGACATCGCCGCGCGCTACGGGGCCTCCGGGGGGCACATCCACCACGCGGAGCATGCGCTCGACCAGCTCGCGATCCGTCCGACACTCGATACGATGCGCTACGCCACACCGGTCGCGAATCTCTACCTGTGCGGCTCGGGCTCGCACCCGGGCGGCGGCGTCACATGCGCGCCGGGCGCGCTCGGCGCCGCCGCGGTTCTCTCCCGCCGCTGATCTCTCGCGAGTCATCCCCAGATTTTTGCGCCCGGCGAGGTTTTTCGATTGCGCGGGCCTGTCGCGGGTTGTATACGGTATCCCAAAATCAACGCATTGCTGCCGACGGCGCGCCTCCGGGCGCGCCGAATGCGTATGGGCCCCTTACGTTCGAGTTCGCGGCGGGCGTCGGCCGCGGGAAAGAAGAAGATGGCCAGCAGAAGCATCACGATTCAGCCCACCGGTTTCATTTCACCGAAGCTCGAGGGCCGACTCATCGCCGGCAAGGGCGGGCGCGGGGTGTTCACCCGCGAGAAGGTGCGCGCGGGCGAGTTGCTGGTCGTGTGGGGCGGCGAGGTCGTGGCCGGAGACGCGCTGCGGGCGATGGCGGACGACAAGTTCCGCCTCGCGCTCCAGATCGAGGAGGATCTCTACCTCCTCACGAGCAACGAGGGTGCGGCCGACTGGGTCAACCACTCGTGCGCGCCCAACGCGGGGCTCCAGGGCCAGGTCGTGCTGGTGGCGCTGCGGGACATCCGCACGGGCGAAGAGGTCACCTTCGATTACGCGACCAGCGACGGATCGTCCTACGACGAGTTCGAGTGCGGCTGCGGGGCGAAGACCTGTCGCGGCCGCGTGACAGGGGCCGACTGGCGCCTGTCGGAGCTCCAGGAACGCTACGCGGGCCATTTCTCCCCCTACCTGCAGCGGCGCATCGACGCGGCCGTCCGGGTTGCCGCGCGCAAGACGGCGGCGCGCAAGCCCATCGCCACGTCGGACCGGCGCCTGAGCCCGGTGTCGCGCCGGGGATAGCTCCCGCTGCGCCTGTTCCCGCCGCGCGGGTCCTGTGTTAGAATCGTTCCCGCCGCGATCGCGCCGGGGAGTGCCCCGGGGCCTTTCCGAGCAATTCACACGCATTCAGGAGGAACGATGGCGCAGACTCTCCAGACCGACTCGTCGCAGGCGGTCGATCATATCCTTGAGCACTACCGCTGCGAGAACCCCGGCGTTCGGGCGAACCTCTACCGCATGATGATGACCGGCCGGCTGGCCGGGACCGGGAAGCTCGTCATCCTGCCGGTGGACCAGGGCTTCGAGCACGGGCCGGCGCGGAGCTTCGCGGTCAACCCGGCCGGCTACGACCCCGGCTACCACGCGCAGCTCGCGATCGACGCGGGGTGTAACGCCTACGCGGCGCCGTTCGGCTTCATCAGCCACGTCGCGCACGAGTTCGCGGGCAAGATTCCCCTCATTCTGAAGATGAACAACCACGACGTGCTGTGCGACGAGAACGATCCCGCGCCGGCGCAGACGGCGAGCGTCAAGGACGCGCTGCGGTTGGGGTGCGCGGCGATCGGCTTCACCATCTATCCCGGCTCCGCCCACTGGAAGGCGATGTACGAGAACCTGCGGGCGCTGGCCGAAGAGGCGCGCAGCAACGGGCTCGCGGTCGTCGTGTGGTCGTACCCGCGGGGCTCCGCGTTGAGCAAGGAAGGCGAGACGGCGATCGACGTCGTGGCCTACGCCGCGCAGATCGCGGCGCAGCTCGGCGCGCACGTAATCAAGGTGAAGCTGCCCTCCGACCACCTCGAGCAGGACGCGGCGAAGAAGGTCTACCAGTCCGAGCGCATCCCCGTCGCCACCATGGCCGAGCGCGTGAAGCACGTGATGCAGAGTTCGTTCGCGGGCAAGCGCATCGTCGTCTTCTCGGGCGGCGGCAAGAAGGGCGAGGACGCGATGTTCGACGAGGCGCGCGCCATCCGCGACGGCGGCGGCAACGGCTCGATCATCGGCCGGAATTCGTTCCAGCGCCCCAAGGCTGACGCCGTCAAGTTCCTGCGCACGGTGATGGACATCTACGCGGGCAAGATCGACTGATCGGGCGCCCGGGATTCCGAGCACAAGAACGAGGGGCCGGTCGCGCGACCGGCCCCGTCTCTTTTCACACCACGCCGCGCGGCGGCGCTACATCCCGAAGCTCGCGCCGATGTGGAACACGTAGCTCTCCAGGTCGACGCCGTCCTGGGGCTCGAGGTTCTGCCACTTGAACTCGCCGAAGACGCTCACGGGACCGGGCAGGATCGAGATACCCGCCAGGAGATACCATCCGAAGTCGCCGTCGGGATGCTCCTCACCGCCGAACGTGTAGTAGCCCACGCCGACGCCGCCGTAGAGCGTGCCGAGTTTGACGGTGGCGGTCGCTTCGAACGGGATGATGCTGAAATCGTCGGCGTCGTCCGGGAACGTGACGTAGCTGAAGCGCCCGTCGATGGTCACGAAGGGCGTGATTCCGGACTCGTACTTCAGGCCGGCGCCCCAGCCTTCCGACGAGCCGTCGGCCTTCGGGTTCCAGTAGATGCCATAGAGGCCGACGGCGCCGGCCCCCGGGGCGATGGTCGCGATCGTCGCGGCCACGATCACGAACAGCAATGCGATGCGTCTCATGTTTCCTCCTCGAAATCGGCGCGTCAGCCCGCCGGTGCGGAGAGAATGGGACGCGGCCCCACAGTCGGCAAGAGATTTCTCTTTCGCGACCGCAGCGCGCGTGGAACAATGGACGCCTCCCCGGAATCGTTCAGGAGGAGGGGTCTCATGACCATCGCCGAAACTTATCGACGGAACTTCCTGGCGCTTCTTCTCATCGTCGTCACCGCGGCGTTCTTCGTGATGATGCGGCGGTTTCTGATTCCGCTGCTGCTCGCCGCGATCTTCGCCGCTCTCGTGAGTCCGATGTACCGGGGGCTGACGCGCTGGTTCCGCGGCCGCCGCCGGCTCGCGGCGATTGCGACGCTCCTGATTGTCTTTCTGGTCGTGGTGATCCCGTTGAGCCTCTTCACGGGCGTCCTGGTTTCCGAGGCGATCCAGGTGAGCAACGCGGCCATGCCGTGGATTCAGCAGCAGATCGCCAACCCCGACGAACTCCTGGGCCGGCTCGAGGCGCTGCCTTTCTCGGACCGGATCGTTCCGCACCAGGAACAGATCCTGGAGAAGGCGGCCGAAGTGGTCCGCACGGTGGGCACGTTCATCGTCAGCCGCCTCTCCGACGTCACGCGCGGCACCCTGACGTTCCTCGTGGACGTCGTGATTCTTCTCTATGCGATGTTCTTCTTTCTCACCGACGGCCGCCGGCTCCTGGACGGCCTCCTGAATCCCATGCCGCTCTCGGCCTCGGAGCGGGAGCGCATCGTGGGGCGGTTCGTCACGGTCACGCGGGCCGCGCTCGCGAGCACGGTGGTGATCGGGTTGATCCAGGGGCTGCTGGGGGGGATCGCGTTCAGCGTCATGGGCGTTCCCGGCGCGGTATTCTGGGGAACGGTGATGGCGGTATTTTCCATGATCCCCGGGGTGGGTCCGGCGATCGTCTGGGTTCCGGCGTGCGCGTAC
>DASTOO010000011.1:0-2500 GCA_035762505.1 Candidatus Krumholzibacteriia bacterium | reverse complement strand
TTCTCAACGTGTTGAATCGAGTGATCGCGGTCGCGCTGTGCGTGACCGTGTTCTGCATGGGACTCACGCCACGGCGCGCGCGCGCCGACGACGAGGCTCGCGCGGACTCCACCGAGCCGGCGCAGGAGTCGGCGGGCGTGTCGGTCGCGTCGCATCGCCTGCGCGATGCAATCCCGGCGTCCAGTTTCGTCGCGGCGCCTCCGGATACCGCGGAGGAAGACCCCTTCTTCCTCCCCGAAGAAACCGACAAGAAGAAGCTCATCCGCGACATCACGGTCTTCGTCATCGTCTGCGCCTTCGTCGCCTTCTTCATCGTCAAGGTTTTCATCGAGAAGGACGAGGATCCCCCGCCCGACGACGACGGCGGCAAGCCCATCCCGCCGCCCCAGTAGTCACCGCTCCTCCGCCACGCGTTCGCCTTCGCGCTGGAAGCGCGTGTGCGCCACGGCACGCTGGCCGGAGCGCGCATCGGTGACCTCGACCACCAGTTCGTAGCGACCGGGCGCCAGCCGTCCGAGATCGATGCCGATCGACTCGTGGTCTTCGTGCGTCCCGCCCGCGCGCCGGAAGGTCTGCGAGATCGCGGGGTCGCCCTCCGCGATACCCAGCAGGTCGCCGACGCGTCGTCCCCAGTCGAGCCAGACGGGAGCGTCCTCTGCGAGCGCCGGGTAGATCGCGTAACGCACAGAGTACTCCGTCGCGCGCGCCACCCGCGTCAGGTTATAGATCTCGAAGTACGCGCGCAGCATCTCCCCGCGTTCGTAGCGGCGGTCGATGCGCGGCCACAGGCGCTCGGCGCCGCGCTCGATCGCCACCCGCGGGTCCCCGTTTTCCGCGGTGAGCAGGATGTCGCTCACGGCGAGGCGGTCGCCCACGAAGCGCGCGGCGTCCGCGTCGCCGCGCAGGAGGACGCGCGCCGCGCCGCGCTGGTCCTCGAATACGCAGGCGAAGTGGAAGCGGTCGTGCGCGACGCGCGCGCGGCGCACGACGTCGTAGCGGGCGCCGCCGCCCGCCCGGCGCGCGGGAACGTCCGACGTCCACACGCTGTCCAGGCTCGCGCCGCTGCGTCTCCAGGCGGGATCGAACCACGCCGTCCGGACCACGAAGCGGTCGACGCGTGAGAGGTCGGTCGCGGCGCGCAGACTGTCCGCGTCGATGCGCATGGCCAGGTAGACCGAAGCCGCCATCCCGTCGTCGCGGAACGTGACGATGTCGAGCTCGCCCGGCACCGGTATGACCGGCGCCTGGTAGGCGGTCTGTCGGGGTGCGTGCATCATGTAGTGCAGCAGCACGTCGGCCGAGTAGGGGATGCGCGGGTTGCCGTTGAGGAATTCGTCGACGAACAGGTACTGGTGAAACACGCCGCCCAGGACGTAGGACCACGTCTCGACCTTGCCGCTGCTATTGTCGTCGCCCAGCGTGTATTCTATCGACATGGGTCTGCCGAACTTTACGAACGCCTGACCGCGGTCGGTGTCCCAGCCGCGCTTGCGGAGCGGCCCGTGGGAATAGAGAACGTCGGCGAGGTACATGCGGTACACGTGTTCGAGCTCCCGTTCGTTGATCGCCGTGGTGGGATCGGGGTCGCTGCCGATCCAGTACGCGCGCGTGACGGCGTCGCGCTCGTCGGCGGGAAACGCGTCGACGCGGTCGCGCTCCGTCACGGGGAGCACGCGCCCCACCCGCCCGTAGACCTCGCGCGTGGCGTCGTCGAGCAACGCGATTCCGGCGGTGAAGTCCTGCTCGCACGCCCTGATGCGACCCGCGTCGTAGGCGAGCACGCCGCGCTGGAGTCGGAACTCGGCGCGGTCCGGGAAACGGCGGATCATGCGCGAGCAGTCCGCCGTGCTCGTGTCGCCGAGCGCGTAGCAGGCCACCAGATAGCGGAGCGCGGCGTCGGCGTTGGTTGTGTCGCACGCGACGGCGGCGCGCAGTTCGCGTCGCGCCGCCACCAGATCGTCGCCGTACTCGTTCATCCGCTTCCAGTTCTGGTAGTGATACATGCCGACCAGGTAGCGCGCGTCGCAGCGGCGCGGTTCCCGCGCCAGCACGGCATTGAAGCTGGAGACGGCGTCGGGGAAGAAGCGCTGGGCGAAATAGGTGCGGCCCAGCTCCATGCGCACGTCCATGTCTTTCGGAAAACGGGAGCGCGCGTTCTCCAGCACCCGCTGGGAGCGCAGGCGCCCAGCGATGGTGCCCCGTTCGCGCAGCAGGCGGCCGAGCAGGACGTAAGCGGAGGAGTCGCCGGTCCGGCGGTGCGAGCGCTCGAGCCAGGCGACGGCTGATGCGGTGTCCCCGGCCGCCAGCGCCTCGTGCGCAGGGCGGAGGATATCGGGCGCGGGCGTGACCCCGTGCACCGGGGCGGCGGGCCACGACAGACAGAGAATCGCGACCAGGAGGCGAATCGACATACAGGGGCAATATACGGGCCCCGGCCCGGATTGCGAAGCGGGGGCTTGACCGGGGGAATCGAAGGGTGGGGCCGGGAAACGAAACGGCG
>DASTOO010000010.1:0-7378 GCA_035762505.1 Candidatus Krumholzibacteriia bacterium | reverse complement strand
CAGGAGTCCGATGAGCGTGGTCCCCCACGTCATGAACTTGGGCCGGATACGCTTGACGGCCCCGTGGTGGATGGCCTCGCGCAGATCCGTGATCGTGTTCATCCGTCCCGACTTCCTGCGCTCCTCGTACGCCATGTCCAGATACAGCAGCATGATCACGCCGGTCTCCGCGTCGATCCCGGCGAGCGCGATCAGCCCCACCCAGACCGCGTTGCTCACGTTGTAGTCGAGAAGCCACAGGAACCAGAAGGCGCCCACCAGCGAGAACGGCACCGCGAGCATGACGATGGCGGTCTTCACCGCCGAGCGTGTGTTCACGTAGATGAGGAACAGGACCAGGAACAGTGTCAGCGGGACCACGAGCGCCAGGCGCCGCTTCATGCGCTCCATGTGCTCGTACTGGCCGGCGAACTCGAGGTAGTACCCGGCCGGCAGTTTGATCTGATCACGGATGAGCTGCTTCGCGTGCGCGACGTAGTCGCCGTAGCTCTTGCCCTTCACGTCCACGAACACGTACGAGACCTTGGATCCGCCGTCGTTGTAGATCATGGGTGCGCTGGTCGCGAACACGATGTCGGCGATCTGCCCGATGGGGACCTGCGCCCCGGACGGCGTCGGCACGAGGACGCGCGCCAGCTCGTCGAGATCGTCGCGCAGCTCGCGTGCGTAGCGGATGTTGACGGGGTAGCGATCCTTGCCCTCCACCGTGGTGGTGACGTTCTCGCCGCCGATCGCCGACTGCACGATCATGTTGACGTCGTCCACGGTGAGGCCGTAGCGCGCCGCCTCCGCACGGTTGACTTCGAAATCGAGATAGAACCCGCCGGTGACGCGCTCGGCGAACGCGGTGCGCGTATCCGGGAGCTGCTTGAGCAGCCGTTCGATCTCGATGCCGATGCGCTCCGACTCGTTGAGGTCGGGGCCGAAGATCTTGATGCCGAGATTGCTGCGGATGCCGGTCGTGAGCATTTCGTTCCGCGTCTGGATCGGCATCCACCAGATGTTGGCCATGCCGGGGAACTGGAGCTTCGCGTCCATCTCCGCGATGAGCTTCTCCCACGTCATACCCGGGCGCCATTCGCTCTCCGGCTTCAGCGTGACGACGGTCTCCACCATGGAGAGGGGCGCGGGATCGGTCGGTGTCTCGGCCCGCCCTATCTTGCCGAACACCGTCTGCACTTCCGGGAATTCCTTCAGCAGGCGGTCCTGGATCTGGAGGACGCGGCCCGCTTCGGAGACGGGCAGGCCCGGCACCGACGTCGGCATGTAGAGGATCGAGCCCTCGTTGAGCGGCGGCATGAACTCGGAGCCGAGCTGCATGTACACCGGGATGGCGGTGAGCATCACGACGACCGCGCCCACCAGGAAGGCCCGGTTGTGCTTCAGCACGAAGTCGATCACGGGGTGGTAGAGGCGGTGCAGAACCCGGCTGACGGGGTGCCGCTCCTCGCTGCGGACGCGTCCGCGCACCAGCGTGAAGATGAGCGCCGGCGCCACCGTCACGGCGAGGAGCGACGCGAACAGCATCGAGAACGTCTTGGTGAACGCGAGCGGGCGGAACAGCCGCCCTTCCTGGGCCTGCAGGCTGAAGATGGGGAAGAACGACACCGTGATGACGAGCAGCGAGAAGAAGATCGGACGCCCCACGCTCTTCAGCGCGCCGAGCAACGCGCGCTCGCGCTCGCGCTGCGATGCACCCTCCGGGAGTTCTTCCAGGCTCTTGTGGGCGTTTTCGACCAGCACGATGGACGCGTCCACCATGGCACCGATGGCGATGGCGATGCCGCCCAGCGACATGATGTTCGCCGTGAGCCCCATGAAGTACATGGGAACGAACGAAAGCAGCACCGCCACCGGGAGCGTGATGATCGGCACCAGCGCGCTCCGGAAGTGGAGCAGAAAGATGATGATGACCAGGCTTACGACGATCAGTTCTTCGATCAGGCTCTTGCGCAGGACGTCGATGGCGCGATGGATCAGGTCCGAGCGGTCGTATCCGACGACGACCTCGACTCCATCCGGCAGCGCGGGTTCGATCTCGTGCAGTTTGGCCTTCACGTCGTCGATCACGCGCAAGGCGTTCTCGCCGTGGCGCATGACCACGACACCACCCACCACTTCCCCCTCGCCGTCGAGCTCGGCGAGTCCGCGCCGGATGTCCGGCCCGATCTCCACCTGCGCGATGTTCTTCACGAGCACCGGCGTCCCGTCGTGTCCCATGCCCACCGGGATGTTCTCGATGTCCTCCACCGAGCGGATGTACCCCCGCCCGCGCACGTAGTACTCGGTGTTGGAGAACTCGATCACGCGCCCGCCGACGTCCGCGTTGCTCATGCGCACCGCGTCCATCACTTCGGCCAGCGGGATGTCGTAGGCGAGGAGCGCCTGGGGATTCACGTTGATCTGGTACTGCTTGACGAACCCGCCCACCGAGGCCACTTCCGCCACGCCCGGCACGGCCTCGAGGTAGTACTTGAGCGTCCAATCCTGGTAGGAGCGAAGGTCGGCGAGCGAGTGCCGGCCGGACCGGTCGACGAGCGCGTACTCGAAGATCCAGCCCACGCCGGTCGCGTCGGGACCGAGGATGGGGTTGACGCCCTCGGGCAGCGATCCCCGCACCGTGTTCATGTACTCGAGGACGCGGCTGCGCGCCCAGTAGATGTCGGTGCCGTCCTCGAAGATGACGTAGACGAACGACATCCCGAACATGGAAATGCCGCGCACGGCCTTGACGCGCGGCGCCGCGACGAGGCGCGAGATGATAGGATAGGTGATCTGGTCCTTGACCAGGTCGGGGCTGCGGCCCATCCACTCGGTCCACACGATCACCTGCGCGTCGGAGAGGTCGGGGATAGCGTCGAGCGGCGTGTTGACCGTCGCCCACAGTCCCCACGCCAGCGCGAACGCGAACACCGTGAATACGATGAAGCGGTTCTTCGCGCAGTATTCGATGATCTTCTCGATCATGCGACGGTGTCCCCGGACGGACTAGTGACGGTGCTCCGGCGGCGCGGTGGTGGTGGTGTCGCCCTCGAGGCGCTTGAGTACGCCCTGCACGCGGCTCTCCGCGTCGATCAGGAAGTTGGCCGACGACACCACGCGCTCGCCTTCCGCGATTCCTTCCAGTATTTCGTAGAAGCCCCTGGCGCGCGCGCCGAGCTTCACCAGGCGCATCTCGAAGATGCCGTTGCCCTGGTCGACGAAGACGATCTGGCGCTCGCCGGTGCGGAGCACCGCGCTCTCCGGAACCACGAGGCGCTCGCCCAGGTCGACGTGAAGCTCGACGTTAGCGTACATGTCGGGCTTGAGCGCGCCGTCACGATTGTCGAGTGCCACGCGCACGCGCGCGGCGCGCGTGGCGGGGTTCAGCACGGGATCGATGTAGGACACTTTCCCCTGCAACTCGATGCCCTGCGCGGGCAATGTGACAGTCGCGGACTGTCCCACTTTCACGAAGCGCAGCTCGGATTCGTACACGTCCGCCTGCAGCCACAGGGTGGAAAGGTCCGCGATGCGATACAGCGCCATGTCCGGCTCGACGCGCATGCCCTCGACCACCATCTTCTCGACGACGAAACCCGACACCGGCGCGACGATGGGAATGCTGGTCAGGGGCTTGCCGGTGCGCTCCAGCTCCTGCACCTGCTCGTCCGTGATCTGCCAGAGGCGGAGTCTCTCGCGCGCCGTCTCGACCAGCGACTGCGCGTAGGATCCGGTCGCGGCATGGGTCGACGTGTGCGCGAGCAGGTACTCGCTCTGCGCCGAGACGAGGTCCGGGCTGTACAGGAGAAAGAGCGGCTCGCCCTTGCGCACGTGGCGCCCGGTGAAATCGACGAAGAGCTGGTCGATCCATCCCCCGACGCGGAGATTCACGACCGAGAGCCGGGTCTCGTCGTAGTCGACCAGCCCGTACGCCGCGATCACCTTGTGGACGTCACGCCGCTCCGCCACCGCGAACGTGACCCCGACCAGCTGCTGCTTGGCGCTGCTCACGTGGAAGGTGAGATCGACCTCCCCGGTCTCCGCCGCGGTGTTCTTCATCACGGGGACGAGGTCCATGTTGCAGATCGGGCACCGCCCCGGCCGCGACTCGTGCACCGACGGATGCATGGTGCAGGTGTAGAACGCGACGTCGTCGTCCGCGCCGGCCGCCTCGGGCGCGGGTTCCTCCGCTTCCAGCGGCATGCCGCATTCGGGGCACGCGCCCGGCGAATCGGAGCGGATGTCGGGGTGCATCGGGCAGACGTATTCCGTCTTAACGGCCATCTGCCCGAATCCCAGCCATCCGGCCACGGTGTGACGCAGCGCCGGAACGGCCACCACTGCCACGATGACGGCGACCACGACGGCAACGGCAACGAAAATTCTGCGATTCATGAGTTCCTCATTCCGCGCGATATCCCAGCGCGCGTTCGAGCGCCGCGACGCGCATGCCCAGCTCCGCGACGACGCCGTAGTATTCTTTGCGCATCGCGAGCAGCATGCGCTCGCTGTCCAGGTAGTCCATGAAGTCCACGCGGCCGGCGCGGTACCCCGCTTCCGAGGACTCGAACGCCTGCTCCGCCTGGGGCAGGATCAGCTGCTCGAAGCGCTCCAGACGCTCGCGCGCGCTGTACATGGCGTGCAGCGCGTCCTCGACGTCGCGGCGCACACGCAGCTCCTCCGCCTGCAGCGCGTGCCGCGCCGCCTCGCGCATGGCCTCCGTCTCGCGGACCATGGCGCGGCGCTTGCCGAGCCAGATCGGCAGACTCACACCCGCGAGCACTTCCCACTCCTCGTCCCTGTCGGCGCCGTACTCGAACATGACGCCGAGCATGAAGTCCGGGATGTATTCACGGCCGGCGAGCTTGCGCGCCGCTTGCGCCCGCTCGAGGCCCGCACGCGCGGCCGCCATTTCCGGACGGTGAACCAGCGCCGAGTCGGAGATCGCCATGGCTTCGAGGGCGCTCGGGTCCGGCGTCGTCCACTCGGGCGCCGCGAGCGGCGCGCGCGCGTCGCGGCCGGTCAGCTCGTTCAGGCGCAGGCCCGCGTGGTCCCGTTCGTGCTCGTTCATCGTGCGCGCGTCATCGATCTGCGAGAGGGCCAGCTCGAGCTTCAGGACTTCCTGCTGCTCGGCGGTCCCCGACGAGTAACGCACGCGGGTGACGTCGCGCATGCGGATGACGAGCCCGCGTTCGTCCTCCAGCACGCGCCCCACTTCGCTCGCGCGCACGTATTCGTAGAACGCCTCCGCGACCTCGAAGTCCACGTCGAGCGCGAGCGCGTCGGCCGAGCGCGCGATCATGTCGGCTTCGCGCGCCGCGACGTCGCCGCGCAGCCCCCGCTTGCCCGGGAACGGAATCTCCTGGCGCAGCTCGAGCTCCTGCCGGCCCTGCATGGGGTCGGGGGCGACGTAGTAGCCGTACATGAGGAACGGGTCGGGGTAGCCACGCGCGACGCCGACGCGTTCGGTCGCAGCGCGCGCGCCCGACATCGCGGCGCGCACCGAGGGGTTCGCGGCACGGGAGAGCGCGCGGTACTCTTCGAGGGTGCGTGGCGCGACGGTGTCCCCGGCGGAGGGGAGCGGCAGGGCGACGAGGGCCAGGGACAATGTCATTATAGAGAGGCGACCCATGCCCATCGGTCCGCAAGACGGGTGCCATGGGGAGTTGCGAAGTTAACATGTTGTTATATATACATTTAATTCTTCTACCACCGCCCCGTTCCCGCACGCGCGTGGATACTATTCTACAAAATTGGATACTGCCAACAGTCGGCGGCGAAGGGAATCGAGCGGGCCCGGGAACGCCGGGGTCGGCCGCGCGTTCTATTTGTGAAGACTCTCACATAGCGCCATTGAAGCGGACCGCCGACTCGACTATATTCATTCCATGCGCGCGGCGGCCGTACCGCACGCTTGTCCAATCGGGGTGGCTCAAATGAAAAGACAGCTTCGTTTCGCCGTCGGTATTGGTGTGATCCTGGTGGCCATTGCGTACTTCGCGTTCGCGGGCTACCAGGAGGGCAAGGCCTACTACAGCACCATCGACGAGCTCGCCCTCATGGGCGACCGCGCGGATGGCAGGCGCATGCGCGTGGCCGGTATCGTCCAGCCGGGCTCCATCATTCGCGACGGCAAGGACGTGGCGTTCACGCTCACGCAGGACGAATCGCACAAGCTCGCGGTCCGCTACACCGGCAGCCAGCCGGTGCCCGATACGTTCAAAGATGGCTCCGAGGCGATCGTCGAGGGACAGCGTCACAAGGACGGGTCCTTCGAAGCCGATCACATACAGGCGAAATGCGCATCCAAGTATGAAGCCCAGTACGGCAGCGATGCCCAGCACCCGACCGACGTTGACATGAAGGGTGACGGGACGGACGGTTCCGCTGCCGACGGTGCGTCGTACTAAATCGCGCTTTCGTGTGCGGCCTCCGCACGATCGGTCTGATCACACCTCACAACGGAGCTTCCCGTGGCTGACTTCGGCAATTTCTCCATCGCGATTGCGCTGACCTTCTGCGCGTTCGCGCTCTTCGCCCTTTTCTATGGCGCCCGCACCGGCCGCCGCGAACTCGTCAAGAGCGGCGAGCGCGCTGTGTACATGGTGTTCGGTTTCGTCACCCTGGCCGTCTTCGCGCTGGAAGTGCTCCTCGTCCGGAGCGACTTCACCATCGAATACGTCGCCGGCTACACCAACCGCGACCTTCCCATTTTCTACAAGATGGCGGCCCTGTGGGGCGGCCAGAAGGGATCGCTGCTCTTCTGGAGCTGGATCCTCACCGGCTTCGGCGCGCTGGTCGCCCTGCGCAACCGCCAGTACGCGGGGAAACTCGTCCCCTACACGCTCGGCATCATCTCGCTGACATCCGCGTTCTTCCTCGTGATGAACAAGTTCGGCGCGAATCCCTTCGAGCAGCTGGCGCTGGATCACGGCGACGGTGTCAAACACGTCTTCGCCGCGCGCGACGGCAACGGCCTGAACCCGCTCCTCCAGCACCCCGCGATGGTCATCCACCCGCCGATGCTCTACCTGGGCTACGTGGGCTTCGTGGTGCCGTTCGCGTTCTGCATGGCGGCGCTGCTCACGCGCGAGCTCGGCGCCGGCTGGATCAAGATGGCGCGGCGCTGGACGCTGTTCGCGTGGATCTTCCTCGGCACCGGCATTCTGCTCGGCGGCCGCTGGGCGTACGTCGAGCTGGGCTGGGGCGGCTACTGGGCCTGGGACCCGGTCGAGAACGCCTCGCTCATGCCGTGGCTCACCGGCACCGCCTTCCTGCACTCGGTCATCGTGCAGGAGCGGAAGAACATGCTCAAGGTGTGGAACGTGGTGCTGATCCTCACGACGTACATGCTCGCCATCTTCGGCACGTTCCTCACGCGCAGCGGTATCGTCTC
>DASTOO010000009.1:0-9884 GCA_035762505.1 Candidatus Krumholzibacteriia bacterium | reverse complement strand
GGTGACGGCGCCGGGTCGCCGCCGCACGCGCCGGCCGCGGCAACGTGGCGCCCCCGCAGCGGAGGCGAATGGTGTATAATTGCACCGTCGCCGCCCCCCCGAATCCGGTTCGGGGTCCGCTCGCCCCAACAGCCGTCATGCAACGCAGTACACTACTCGCCGTCTCCGTGCTCGTCTTCGCCGCTCATGCGTCCGGCGTTCGTGCGCAGGCTTACGCCCCGCCGGCCGATACCACCGCGCCCCAGACCTTCGTTCCGCGGCTGACGAACTTCTCGAGTCTCGCGACCATCATGAACCTCGCGCGCGGAACCGTGCGCATCGTCGCCGTCGTCTCGCCCTCATCGGATGGCGCCCGGGGGGGCATGGACGTGGTCGCGTCGATCCTGCGCGACATCCCGAGCAAGCGGCTGCGCGCGTACGTGATCCTCTCCCACGCGGGGCCGGCCGACTCCGAGGTCCGCGCGCTCGACCTCGCGGCGCGCCACCGCGACCGCCGCATCGTCTACCTGTGGGACCCGGAGGCGGTCGTGGCGACGGCGCTGGCGCCGGTCGTCGGACTCGCGGGAAAGCCCGCGCACGACGTCTGCTTGCTGTACGATACCGACGCCACCTTCTCGGCCACGCTCGCCACACCGGCCCTGTGGATGCAGCTGCGCCCGGGCAGCGAGGGGCCGGCCCTCGACGCGGCCTCGCTGCACGCCAGGGCGAACGACCTCGTCGGCGCGGTCGAGCAAAAGGCCGCGGGCGCCGCCGCGAAACCATGACGATCGGCCGCCGCACCGCGCTGCTGTTGTTCCTCCTCGTGATCGGCACCGCCCCCCGTGCCCGCGCGGAGTTCGGCGACATCACCCTGCTCGGGTTCCTGCCGCTCCCCGGCTCGACGCGAATCACCAACGTCTGGAGCTACTACGACCCGGCGAGCGGCCGGGAATTCGCCCTGGTCGGCGACTGGTTCGGGGGCTTCTACATCGTCGACGCGACCGACCCCGCCAACCCCTTCTTCGACAGAAAAGTCACCGGGGCGCCGGGGTTCGACCTCAAGGTCTGGGACCACTACGTGTACTCGTGCGACGGGAACTCCGTCGGGAACGATACGCGCATCACCAGCCTCGCGAATCTGTCAGCACCGGTGGTGCTGCCCACCCTGCTGCCGTCCTGCCACACGATATCGATCTCCACGCGGGGCGTCATGTTCACGGAGTACGTCGGTGTGCGCATCTACGACCTCGTCAACGACCCGGCGAACCCCGATTCTCTCCATCACATTCAGAACGTGGGCCACGACTCGACCCCGCGCGGCGACCGGCTGTACGATTTCAACGGCGTCGAGCTGAACATCTGGGACGTGAGCGACCCGTCCCAGCCCGTGTTGATCGGCAATGACGACGACCCGACCGTCGGGTACTACCACGGCGGCGACGAGTCACGGGATCGCAGCCGTCTGTACGTGTGCGACGAATTCGCGATAACCCCGACGCCGGACATCGTGATCTACGACATCACCGATCCGTCGTTGCCGGTCCGCGCCGGCGACATCAACGACCCGACCTCGCGCGTGCACCAGCTGTACGTCGCCGGCGACCTCATGTTCACCGGCTACTACACCGCCGGGTTCAAGGTGTTCGACATCTCCGACCCCGCCAACCCGGTGCTCGCCGACGAGTACGACACCTCTCCCTATCAGACTGAGACGGGTCCGGATGTATACGGCGGCGCGTACAACGCGCATCCATACACCCGCTCCGGCGCGGTTTACGTTGCGGACCATCCCACCGGGCTGTTTCTTTTCTCCGTCGAGGGCCACACCGGCCAGGCGACAGGCATCGGAGACACCGGTCCCGCGCTCGCGCGTCTCGGGCAGAACTACCCCAACCCGTTCAACCCCGCGACGACCATCGCGTACGAGACACGGGCGTTTGCGCGCGTGACACTCCGCGTGTACGATGTCTCCGGCGCGCTCGTGCGCACCCTGGTCGACGGGACCATGCCGGCCGGCGCGCACCGGGCGGCGTGGGACGGAAGCGACGACGCGGGGCGCGCGGTGGCCTCCGGCGTCTACCTGTGCCGGCTGGAAGCGGGCCCCACCCGCGAGGCAAGACGGATGGTGTTGCTTAAATGACGAGAGGAGCCCGCATGAAGACCATTCAAACGGTTCGCGCGCTGGCGTGCACCGTGATCGTCTGCGCCGGCGCGAGCGACGCGGCGCGCGCGGCCACGGGAGACATCACGCTGCTGGGGCAGCTCCTCCCGCCCGGGATGGACGAGATCTGCGACGTGTGGGGCTACGTCGACCCGAACGGCGTGCACTACGCCGTCATGGGCGACTGGGGACGCCACCTCGGCGGCGGCGCGTACATCATCAATGTCGAGGATCCGACGAATCCGTTCCTCGTCAAAGCGATCCTGCACAACGGCAGTTCCGGTTTCGACGTGAAGGTCTGGCAGCACTACGTCTACACGTGCAACGGCACCGGCTCGGGAGTGACCAGCCGCGTGTACGACATCACGGACATCCAGAATCCGGTCATCTCGAATCCGTTCCAGGGCCACCACAACCTCGCCATCCATCCGGACGGCTATCTCTACGGCGCGGTGCCGGGGCTGATGGCGTACGACATCGCCGCGGACCCGATGGTTCCGGCCTTCAAATGGCTCACGGACGTCAACAACGGCCACGATTCCTATCCGGTCGGCGACATGCTCTACGACTTTCACGGGTACGGCGGAACCCGCATCTACGACATCAGCGACCGGCTGAGCCCCGTGCTGCTCGGGAGCATCAGCGACCCGAACATCACCTACCATCACAGCGGATGCCCCACGCCGGACGGCAGCTACCTCTACGTGTGCGACGAGCTCGCCATCACCCCCACGCCCGACGTCACCATCTGGAACATCACCGACCCCGCGAGCCCGGCCAAGGTGGGCTGGTTCGGCGATGCGAGCGCGACGATCCACAACCTCTACATCATCGGCGACTTTGCGTTCGCCTCGTACTACTCGGCGGGCTTCCGCGTCTACGGCACCGCCAACCCGGCAGCCCCGGCGCTCCTGGGCACCTACGACACCTCGCCTTCGACCGGCGAGAACTACGACGGCGCCTTCGGCGTGTACCCGTTCGCCGACAACGGCGTCATCTACGTCTCGGACTGGGACAACGGCCTGCACCTGTTCTCGGTGGAGGGCTACAACCCGCCCACGGCGGTGGACGGCGACCCTCCCAAGCCCGCCAACGCGCGGCTCGTCGGCAACTATCCCAATCCCTTCAATCCCGCGACGACCATCTCGTACGAGCTGGACCAGCGCCTGCGCGCCTCGCTCTCGATCTTCGACGTCCGCGGGCGCCTCGTGCGAACCCTCGTCGAGGGGACCGAAGCCGCCGGACGGCACGACGTCGGCTGGGACGGGCTCGACCTCGCGGGCCAGCGCGTTTCGTCCGGCGTGTACTTCGCGCGTCTCGTCGTCAACGGCCGCTCCGACACCCGGCGCCTCGTGCTGCTCAAGTGACCGCGGACGGGGTTGCCCGATCGGGCACGGTGGCGTAGAGTCGGGACATGAATGCTCTGCGCCGTCTGACACTCGCCGCCGCCGCGACACTCCTGGGCGTCGCGCCCGCGGCCCGCGCGGACGTCGACGTCACCCTCGTCGGCCGCATCAACCTGCCCAACAGCATCTTCCTGACCAACGTCGTCATCTACGATGACCCGTTTTCAACGCGGATGTACGCGATTCTCGGCGACGATTACGAGAAGGTCTTCATCGTGGACGTCACCGACCCGTCCGACATGCGGCTCGCGGCCCAGATCGGCGGGGTCCCCGGCTTCGACGTGCGGACCTGGGGCAACCACCTCTACACCTGCGACGGCAACCTGAGCGGGCTCGACAGCCGTATCATCGACCTCTCCGACCCGGGCAACCCGGTCGTGCTGCCGGACGGATTCCCGTCGGCGCACACGATCCAGATCTCGGCGGCGGGCATCATGTACGCGGAATTCCCGGGGCTGCGCATCTTCGACCTCGCCAACCCCGCCGCACCCGCGTTGTTGTACCAGACCGGGGGCGAGGGCCACGACTCCACCCCGCGCGGCAACCGCCTCTACGACTTTCACGGCGGCGACGGCACGGTGATATGGGACGTGTCGAATCCCGCGTCCCCCGACACGCTGGGGGTGATCGACGACCCGCAGATCCGCTTCCACCACAGCGGAGACGTCACCGCGGACGAGCGCTACCTTTATATATGCGACGAATTGATCACGCACCCCGGCGCCGACATCACCATCTGGGACATCGCCGACCCCGCGGCGCCGTTCAAGGTGGGACAGGTGGCGGACGCGGACGCGACCGTGCACAACATCTACGTGGTCGGCGACCTCGCGTACGCGGCGTACTACTCGGCGGGATTCAAGGTGTTCGACCTCGGCGACCCCACCCGCCCCGTGCTGGCGGGCCGCTACGACACCTCGCGCCGCACCGGCGAAGGATTCGTGGGGGCGATCGGCGCCTACGCCTACTCCCCGGACGGGAACATCTACGTGTGCGACGTGGAAAACGGCCTGTTCGCGTTCTCGGTGACGCCGGTCGCGCCGGCACCCGTCGCGGCGCCGGCGGAGTTCGACCTCGCGCAGAACGCCCCCAACCCGTTCAACCCGGTGACGACGATTCCCTTCAAACTCTCGCGCGGCGGACACATCGCGCTCGCCGTGTTCGACGTGGCGGGACGCCGCGTGCGCGCACTGGTCGACGGCGTCCTCCCGCCGGGACTCCACGAGGTGTCGTGGGACGGGCGCGACGATGCGGGCCGCGAGGTCGCGTCGGGCGTCTACTTCTACCGCATGGAGACGCTCGGGCGCTCCGCAACGCGCCGCATGGTTCTGCTCAAGTGACGTCCGACGAGAAACTCGACCTCATCTACTCGATCGTCGCCGCGATCCCGCGCGGCTCCGTGGCCAGCTACGGGCAGGTCGCCGCGATGGCGGGGCTGCCGCGCCATGCGCGCCTCGTCGGGCGCGCGTTGCGCGAGCTTCCGGACGACATCGACCTGCCCTGGCACCGCGTGGTGAACCACGCCGGCGCGATCAGCCCGCGCGGCGCCCCGTCCGGCGAGCGGGACCAGCGCCGGCGGCTCGCGGCCGAGGGCGTGCGCTTTCGTCGCGACCGCGTCGACATGGACCGTCACCGGTGGGAGCCGTGAAAGTCACCGCGCTTGCGCGCCCCCTGCCCCGCTGTTATCCTGTGCCGCCATGATCGAAGTCCGCGACGTCTTCAAGACCTTCAAACTGTCCCGACAACAGAAGCGTGAGATGGGGAGCGCCTTCCCGGGCGACACCGTCCACGCGGTGGCGGGCGTCTCGTTCGTGTGCCGGCCGGGCCGCATATTCTCGCTCCTCGGCCCCAACGGCGCGGGCAAGACCACGACACTGCGCATGATCGCCACCATGCTGCGTCCCACCGCGGGCACGATCCTGGTCAACAGCCGCGACTGCGTGCGCGACCCGGAGTCGGTGCGCGCTTCGCTCGGGTTCCTCACCGGCTCCACGCAGCTCTACGACCGCCTGACGCCGCGGGAACTGGTGCGCTACGTCGCGGATCTCCACAAGGTGCCGCGCGACGTGTTCGCGCGACGCCGCGACGAGATCTTCACGGCCCTCGACATGGGCGAGTATGCCGACCGGCGCATCGGAAAACTCTCCACCGGCATGAAGCAGAAGGTCTCGATCGCGCGCACGCTTATCCACGATCCGGAGGTTCTGGTGCTCGACGAGGCCACCGCCGGCCTGGACGTCCTCGCCTCGCGTTCCATCGTCAACCTGGTGCGGCAGGCGCGCGCAGACGGCAAGACCGTCCTCTTCTCCACGCATCGCATGGGCGAGGTGGGGCAGCTGTCCGACGACCTGGCGCTGATCCACCGCGGCCGGCTGCTGTACAACGGCAGCTACGACGAGTTCACCCGCGGCATGAAGGCGCCGACCCTGGAGGACGAGTTCATCCGCCGCATCGAGGAGGCGGCATGAACACCATCTTCACCGTGTTCCGCAAGGAACTGATCGACACCCTGCGCGACCGTCGCACGCTCGTCTTCATGGTGGTCATCCCGCTGCTGCTCTTCCCCACGCTCTTCCGCGTGATGTTCTCGGTGGAGAAATCGCAGTCGGAGAAGGCCCGCAGCAAGCGGCTGCGCGTGGCCTGCCTCGACCAGGGCAACGCCGCGCGCTTCGTCGCCATGCTCGACGAGCGCGACGACATCGAACTCCTGCGCGGCGTCTCGCGCGACAGCCTGGCGGTGCTCCTGCGCGCCGACAGTCTCGACGGCGCCTTCGTGGTCTCCGCCGGCTTCGACGACGATATCGCCGAGTTGAAACCGGGGCGCGTGGACTTCTTCTACAAGGCCACCGACGACCGCGCCATCGTGCAGAACCGGCTGACCGAGACGCTGGAACGCTTCGAGCGCGAGCTGCTGGACGAGCGCTTCCAGCGGCTGGAGATGGACGCCTCCATCGTGGACGCGGTGGAAACGAAAACACACAACGTGGCCAGCATGGAGGAGCGGGTGGGCAAGTCCGTCGGGGGCATGCTGCCGTACCTCTTCATCATCTTCTGCTTCATCGGCGCGATGTATCCGGCCATCGACCTCGGCGCGGGCGAGAAGGAGCGCGGCACCATGGAGACGCTGCTCACCGCGCCGGTGAATCGCTTTCACATCCTGCTGGGCAAGTTCGGGGTGGTGGTGATGTCCGGCCTGCTCTCGGCCGCGGTGTCGATCGCGGGGCTCTACATCGCCATCAAGCAATCATCGGAGATTCCGCCCGAGTTCATCGATCTCGTCGTGAAGATCCTGGGCTGGGATACGATTCTGCTGCTGATCAGCCTGCTGGTCCCGCTGACGATATTCTTCGCGGGGATCCTGCTCTCCGTCTCGCTCACGGCACGCTCGTTCAAGGAGGCGCAGAGCCTCATCTCGCCGCTCAACATCGCCATCATCCTGCCGGCGGCGATCGGTCTCATCCCCGGCGTCACTATGACGTACCGGACGGCCTTGATCCCGGTGCTCAACGTTTCGCTCGCCACGAAGGAAATCATCGCGGGCACGATCACGGCCCCCCATCTCCTGGTGGTGTACGCGTCCCTGATCGTGCTGGCGGTCGCGAGCCTGTACGGCTCCGCGTGGTGGTTCCGCCGCGAGTCGACCATCTTCCGCTCCTAGCCGCCTCCTCCCCCGATGGGCGGGCCGGGCGGTGGGCGCAGCATGAAGCGGCTGTCGGGATGGAGCGCACGCCAGACGGACCACGGCTCCACCGCGAACGCTCGCGGCGGGAGGTGCTTCGTGAAGTGGACGCCGGCGATGCAGGTGAGGCGCTCGTCCCCGTCGAGGCGATACCACAGGCTCCGGGTTTCGAGGTCGTAGAGGACGGACTGCGCCGCGTACACCCACCCGCTGGCACTGAGGGTGAGCGTGTCGGCGCCGAGGACGCGCGAGTGCACGGAGGGCGAGCGGTCCGCGAAGAGCGGGCGAATCGCCACCGCGACGGGCGCGCCGTCGATCGCGTCGTCCACGACTTCGACGTCGAGCAGATCGTCGACCCGGTACGCGCGCGCCTCCGCTCCCGCCAGGCCGACCACGTCGAAACCGTCGCCGGATTCCGGATAACCCGAATCACCCGGCGCCGCCATGCCCGGGTGCTCGAACGGAGCGAATTTCGACGCCCCGAGCCCGAACAGGAAGCGGTCGGCGTCGAACCCGTAGCGCACGACCGCCTGGGTCACGTCCCAGTCGCGGCCCTCCTGGTCGGTGATCACGACACGTGCGATGGTCGTTTCGTCGACGGTCGTGCCCGAAAACTCGCACGCGCCGCCGAGCGCCACAGCGGCGGACGCGATGAAGCGGACCACAATCGGTATGTAACGACATGAATGCAACGCGCGAACCTCGTGATAGGAAGATAGCGGAAAACCTCCTCGCCTGGTACCGGCGATCGCGCCGCGACCTGCCCTGGCGGCGCACGACGGACGCGTATCACATCTGGGTCTCCGAAGTCATGCTGCAGCAGACGCAGGTGGCGACCGTCATCCCCTACTACCAGCGTTTCATCGCGCGCTTCCCCGATCCCGCTTCGCTCGCGCGGGCGCCGCTCGACGACGTCTTGAAGACGTGGGAAGGCCTGGGTTACTACGCCCGCGCGCGCAACCTGCGCGCCGCGGCGCGCGAAATCGTCGACCGGTTCGGCGGCGCGGTGCCGCGCGACCCCGCTTGGTTTCGTTCGCTGCCCGGTGTCGGCGAGTACATCGGCGCCGCCGTGCCGAGCATCGCATTCGGGGTCCCGCTCGCGGTGGTGGACGGCAACGTGAAGCGCGTGATCGCGCGCCTCGATGCGATCGCGGAGTCCATCGACCGAGCCGGGGGAGCGCGAACCGTTCGCGTGCGGGCCGCAGCCCTTCTCGATCGCGCGCACCCGGGGGACTTCAACCAGGCGCTGATGGAGCTCGGCGCCATGGTGTGCCGGCCGGTGGCGCCGTCGTGCGATGTGTGTCCCGTGGCGGACGCGTGCGCGGCGTTCGCGACCGGGACGCCTGACGCCTTCCCGCGCCGTGATCCGCGGCGCGCGGTGCCGACGCAGCGCATCGCCGTCGGCGTGGTCGCGCGGGACGAGCGCGTGCTCATCACGCGGCGCGCGGAGTCGGGTATGCTGGGCGGCCTGTGGGAGTTTCCCGGCGGAAAGGTCGGACCGGACGAGACGCCGGAGGAGGCGTGCCGGCGCGAGATCCGCGAAGAGGTGAATCTCGAGGTCGAGGTAGACGAACGCGTGGCGCGCGTAACCCACTCCTATACTCATCTCAGGGTCGAAATCGACGTGTTTGCCTGCCGCTACGCGGGTGGCGAGGTACGCCTGGACGGCCCCACCGACCACCGCTGGATCCTCCTCGAGGAGACCGCGAACTACGCCTTCCCGAAGGCCAACCACAAATTTTTGAAGGCCTTGCGTGATCGGACCATGCCCGCACCAGGCCGGCCCGCCGCGCCCGCCGGCCGGCGCCGCCGGCGAAACCGGGTTTGACCGCCCACCCGGTCGGCATTATCTTGCCACCTCAATCAGACAAGCTCCCGCTTGGGAACGAATATTCACGCACGGAGGTTTCCCACCCATGCAGATTCGACGCATCGCCGGCGCCGCAGCGCTGGCGGCACTCATCGCGGTGCCCGCCGCCCACGCCGAAGACGTCTATACGCTCGACCCGGCGCACACGTCCGTCGGCTTCAAGGTTCGCCACATGATGGTGACGAACGTGAAGGGGTCCTTCGGGACCGTGTCGGGCACCGTCAAGTTCGACCCGGAGAAGGTCGAGAATTCGTCCGTCGAAGTCACGATCGACGCCGCGAGCATCGACACCAACCACGAGAAGCGCGACGCGCATCTCAAGAGCGCGGACTTCCTGGACGTCGCCACCCACCCGAGCATCACATTCAAGAGCAAGAAGGTCGCGAAGAAGGGCGATCAGTGGATCGCGACCGGCGATCTCACCATCCGCGGCGTCACCCGGGAAGTGGATCTCCCGTTCACGTTGAGCGGACCCGCCGCAGACCCGTGGGGGAACCAGGTGATCGGCGTCGACGGCGCGCTGAAGATCAACCGCACCGACTTCGGCGCCAGCTGGAACAAGGCGCTGGAGACGGGCGGCATGCTGGTCGACGAGACCGTGCACATCGAGATCGGCGCCGAGGCCACGAAGAAGTAGTCCGCGGCCGCGCGCACGATCCTCCCGCTCAAACGAGGGCGCCCCGGGTCGGGGCGCCCTCACTGCGCCCCGGCGCCCCACATGCAACTCATTACACGGCAATACGTTGCCATTCCGCTTCCCGCTTGACCCGTCCCACCTCGTCCGATACA
>DASTOO010000008.1:0-2244 GCA_035762505.1 Candidatus Krumholzibacteriia bacterium | reverse complement strand
CGCGTAGTTCGCCGGGTTCATCCCGGCGAAGTCGTCGACGTGCCAGTAGTTGGCGGTCTGCGCCGTGGCGTCGATCTTGGTCCAACCGCCCTCGGTGCAGCTCGCGCCGACCTCGAACCTCTGAGTATAGAGGACCGTCGTCCCCTGCGACGCCGAGGCGTTCAGGGCGTTGGGAGCTCCAAAGGAGTTGTCCCACGTCCGCGACGTCGTCGACATCGTCGGCTCATAGTTGTATAGGGCCCCGTCGCTCGTACGCTTGGCGAACGCCGCCGACGCGACTAGCGTCACGCCCAGTGCGAGCACGAGAGTCCTACAGAAAACTTTCTTCATACGTATTCCCCCATCGTTGCTGAGAAGGAATGTGAATACGCGAAACCCAAATTTAATGGTACTACACGCTTCGCCGGGGCGCGGCGCCGCGGAACTCGAGGCGAGGGAGAAACCGGTACTGAAACGACACCCGCTTCACCTCCATCGTCCGTCTCAGGAACAGGTTTGTACAACCGTCGGTCGGTCAGGTGTCGGGTACTACACCAACGGTGGTCGGCGAACCTGGACGCCTCTACAAGCGCGTCCGACGAGATGAAGCCATGCAAGGGGTCAGGTGGTTTCCCACCCCGATATAACCCTATGCCCCTAGTCCACCGAAGAGGCTACCATACGGGACGATTCCCTGTCAACGTGTATGTGGGAACAAGATTTGTGCACATCCGGGTGTATGGACACCCGCCCTCGCCGGATCGCGCCGGCGAAACGCGATCAGGCGGCGGGGCCTTCCTCGACGATGGCCTGAAAGTCCGCATAGCGGCCAAAGAGACTGTAGATCGCGGCGAGGAACGCGACACGGCTCTCCCGAAGGGCGGGATCTGGCGCATTGACGAGCACGCGGTCGAAGTAATGATCGATTGGATCCGCGAGGAGTGACAACGACTTGAGGACGCCGGCGATCTCCCCCTTCGCCTCCGCCGCCTCGATCCGACCCAACCCATCGCGGACGGCCTGGAGGAGCGCCGTCTCAGCGTCGTCTTGGAACAAGGCGGGATCGAAGGAGCGCGCCCCGTCGTCGCCGAAGCCGCCCCGGACCACGGCCCAGGCGCTTCCCACCCGCCGGCGGTCCTTCGGGAGGATGTTCGCCACGCGCTTGACCCCGGTGACGAGCCGTTCGAAGGTCCGGTTGCCGCGAAGCCCGGAGATGGCGCGCGCGCGGGCCAGGGCGACCCCCGGCTCCGTCCACGAGACGGCCAGGACCGCGGCCGCGACATCGTAGGGAACGCCGTTGTCCTTCAGGAACGCCTCGACGCGCCCGCGCACGAAATCCACCAGCTCGGCGCCGGCGCGCTTTCCCTCCCAGCGCGCGTCCACTTCCTCGCGCGTCAGCGTGGCCGCGTAACGCGCCGCGGCGAGTTCGATGATCCCGTCCAGTCGCACGCCGGGCATTTCCGCGGCGAGACGCACGAGTCCGTTTCCGCTCCGGCGCAACGCGTACGGATCCTGCGATCCGCTGGGTTTGAAGCCGGCGAGGAAGCAGCCCGTCAGGGTGTCCACCCGGTCCGCGAGCGCGAGCACGCGCCCGGCCGCGCTCCCGGGCAGCGGGTCTCCTGCCGCGCGCGGCTGGTAGTGCTCGCGAATGGCCGCGGCGACGGCCGGCGCCTCGCCGCAGGCGTCCGCGTAGCGCGCGCCGATGACGCCCTGCAGCGCGGTGAATTCCTTTCCGTCTCGGATCATGGTGCTCGCGAGGTCGGCCTTCGACAAGCGCGCGGCGCGTGCGAGCAGCTCGTCGGCGACGCGCGCGCGGTTGTCGAGCCGCCCGTTCACCTCGCGCGCCACCTCCAGCATCCGTCTCCACTTCTCGCCCACCGTCCCGAGCCCCTCGATGAACACGATGCGGTCGAGCTCGTCGGCGAGCGCGTCGATGCCGCGCTTGAGATCATCCTGCCAGTAGAATCGCGCATCGGCGAGCCGCGCGCGCAGGACGCGCTCGTTGCCGACCACGACGTCCCGCGGGCCGCGCACGGGCCCGTCGGTGAACGTGATGAAATGCGGGGACAGCGCGCCCTTGCGGTCGGTGAGGGCGATGTAGCGCTGATGCGCGCGCATCGCGGTGACCACCACTTCCGCCGGCAGCTCGAGGAACGCCGCGTCGAACGACCCCACCAGCACGCGCGGGTCCTCCACCATGAAGGTGAGTTCGGTGAGCAGCTCCTCGTCCGGGACGATCCGGAGCCCCTTCCTCGCCGCCTCCTT
>DASTOO010000007.1:0-14402 GCA_035762505.1 Candidatus Krumholzibacteriia bacterium | reverse complement strand
GCGGCGCACGCGCGCGAGCCGCACCGCGTCACCACCTACGCGCAGGAGCTGGCCACCGCGTTCCACCAGTTCTATCACGCGTGCCGCATCGTCGGCGACGACCCGGCCGTGTCCGCGGCGCGGCTCGACCTCGCGCGCGCGACCAAGATTGTTCTCAAGAACGCGCTGCACCTGCTCGGCGTGGGCGCTCCCAGCAGCATGTAGGCGCAGAGCCGGCGACGAGACTGAAACGGAGCACGTGAATGGAAGAGAAGAAGAACAAGGAGCCCCTCCTGATCGTGGGCTCGGTGGCGTTCGACTCGGTGGAGACGCCGCAGGGCCGGGCCGATATGGCGCTCGGCGGCTCGGCCAGCTACGCCTCCATCGCGGCGAGTTACTTCGCGAAGCCGCAGGTGGTGGGCATCGTGGGGGAGGACTTCGAGCAGCACCACATGGACAAGCTGCACGGTCACGGCGTGGACGTGCGTGGCATCGAGTCCGTGGCGGGAAAGACCTTCCACTGGAGGGGCCGCTATCACGACAACTTCAAGGACCGGGACACCCTGGAGACGGCGCTCAACGTGTTCCAGCACTTCAACCCCACCATTCCGGAGGCGTACCGGAACACGAGATACGTCCTGCTCGGGAACATCGATCCCCGCCTCCAGCTGTCCGTGCTGCGGCAGACACGCGATACCAAGCTCGTGGCGATGGACACGATGAACTTCTGGATCAACACGGAGCGCGATGCGCTGCACGAGGTGCTTAAGCACGTCGACCTTCTGTTCATCAACGACGAAGAGGCGATGCAGCTCGCCGACGAGTGGACGGTGCTCGCCGCCGCGGCGAAGATCCGGCAATGGGGGCCGCGTTACGTCGTGATCAAGCGGGGCGAGCACGGCGCGGTCCTCTTCGGGCCCGACGTGACGCTCTACGTTCCCGCGGTGCTGCTCTCGCACGTCGTCGATCCCACCGGGGCGGGCGACACCTTCGCGGGCGGATTCCTCGGTCACCTCTCGCGCAGCGACAACTTGGAGCGGTCGACCCTCGCCGCCGCGCTCACCTGGGGAACGGTGATGGCGAGCTTCGTGGTGGAGGCGTTCTCTGTGGACGGCATCTGCGGGCTCTCGCCGCACGACATCGACAGCCGCCGCCGCCACCTCGTCGACCTCGTGCGCTACTAGTCCCCCGGCGGCCGGTGCTGGAGGGATTCTTGCTGCTCCCCATGTGATATAATGAGTTGCGCGTGCGGCCGGGTGGTCCGGCGGCGCGCTTTACTCTTCAAGCTATGCCGTCACAACGACTTACATCAGAGGACGTCCGGCACGCCGAATCGCTCGTCGGGCGCATCCAGGGCGTCACCTCGTGCCGGATTCGCCTCGACGGCTCCGGCCAGATCGCGGAGATCCACGTGGTCGCCGGCCCCGGCAAGTCACCCAAATTCGTCGCGCGCGACGTCGAGGGCGCGCTCAAGGCCGGGATGAACCTCGACATCGATTACAAGAAGATCGGGGTCGTCCTGCTGGACGGCGAGTCCGAGGGCGCCGCTGAGGAGCCCGCGGTCGAGGAATTCCCGATCATCGAGCACGCTTCGCGCTTCGCGTTCTCGCGGGTGAACGTGGTGTCGTCGCGCGAGGGCACGCGCGCGGAGGTGGAGCTCACCCGCGATGGGGTGCTCGCGTTCGGCGGCAGCCAGAGCGACAACCCCGTGGCCGGCGCGCTCGTCGTCGTCGCCGACGCGACGCTGCGCGCGGTCTCGGAATTCCTTGACGAGCCTACACGCCTGTGCTTAGGTGGCGTTCTGAAGGTGCCGCTCGGCGGACGCGAGGCGATCGTCGTGAGTGTCGATATCGTGGGCGCGCGTCATACCAAGAGCCTCGTCGGCTGTGCGCTCGTCTCCGGCGACGAGCATCGGACCATCGTCTTCGCTACGCTGGACGCGGTCAACCGCCTGGTCGGGAAATTGGAGTTCAAGAGCTCGGTTGAGTACAAGATCAAGTGACCTTGAAGGGTGAGTTCAGAGACTCGTCGCTCCGGTTCAAGGTCTATTACTTTTCCTTCATCCTGGCCGGCTTCCTCCTCTTCGCCTTTCTGGTCCGCGATTTTCCGCTGCAGCGCTTCCCGGAAGTGCTCCTGTTCGCGCTCATGATCGTCGTGGCGGACACCGCCCAGATCACGCTTCCGCGCGGCGGCGCGTCCATCTACGCCTCGAGCCCGCTGGACCTCGCCGCCATCGTCCTGCTGGGGCCGTCGGCCGCGGTCTTCGTGGAGGCCATCGCCTCCTTCTTCTCGGAGGTGTTCATCCAGCGGCGTGCCGCGGTGAAGTACGCGTTCAACGTGCCGCTGCTCATCATGACGGTCGGCCTCGCCGGCCTCGCTTACCACGCGTTCCCCGCGTCGTGGACGAGTCTCGACTCCCCCCGTTTCCTGCTCCCCCTGGGCGTGTGCAGCGTCGTCTACTACCTCGTGAATACGGTCGCGATCAGCGTGGTGGTGGCCCTGCGCGGGCGCAAGAGCGTGCTCCATGTGTGGCGGCACAACTACCTGTGGACCTTCTTCCACATCTTCGCCTTCATCCCCATCGGCGCCATCATCGCGCTCGTCTACCAGGCGCACGGGATGTGGACGCTGGTCCTGTTCATCGTGCCCATCTACCTCGCACGCTACACCTTCAAGCTTTACGTCGAGATGAAGGAGGCGCACATCAACACGGTGTCGGCCCTGACCTCCGCGATCGATGCCAACGACCCCTACACCCACGGCCATTCGTACCGCGTCTCGCGCTATGCGCTGCGTCTCGGGCGCGGCCTGGGCCTGTCCGCGCGGGACCTCGAGATCCTCGAGTACGGGGCGCTGCTCCACGACATCGGCAAGATCGCCATCGAGCACGAGATCCTGCTCAAGAAGGATCGGCTGAGCGACCAGGAATTCCTCACCCTGAAGCAGCACCCGACCATCGGCGCCGACATCGTCGAGAACCTCAAGTTTCTGCGGGAAGCGGCCCTGCTGGTGCGCTATCATCACGAGCAGCCGAACGGCCGGGGCTATCCGGAGGGACTCAGGGGCGACGAGATCCCGATCGGCGCCCGTATCATTCTCGTATCGGACGCCTTCGACGCCATGACCTCGGACCGGCCCTACCGCAAGGGGCTGCCGGTGGAGACGGTGGTGGAGCAGTTCCGGAAGTACCGCGGCGAGCAGTTTGACCGGGAGATTGCCGACCTGCTGCTGGACATGATCCAGCGCGGAAAATTCCCGCTGATCGTCGAGAACGATCCCACGACGGCCATCTACGAGTCCCTCCAGGAAAGGCTCTGAAAAGCACGGCCGCGGGAGCGACTCTGACAGCTTGATTCCACTCCGGGTCGCCGCGCGATCCGGAACGTCGGGAGTGTGAAGATCCACATGCGATACCGGGATTCCGGGGTCGACATCGACAAGGCCAACGAGGCGACGCGCGCCATCGCGCGGCTGGTGAAGAAGACCTGGGGCGGCGAGGTCCTGTCCGAGATCGGTTCCTTCGGCGGACTCTTCCGCGTTCCCGCCGGCATGCGCGAGCCGGTGCTGGTGAGCAGCATGGACGGCGTCGGGACCAAGCTCCTGGTTGCACGCGCGGCGCGACGCTACAACACCGTCGGTCAGGACCTGGTGAATCACTGCGTGAACGACATCCTCGTGCAGGGCGCGCGCCCGCTGTTCTTCCTGGATTACGTCGCGGCGGGAAAGGTCGAGCCCGACGTGATCGCCTCGCTCGTGTCGGGGCTCGCGCAGGCCTGCGCCGAGAACGGGTGCGCCCTGATCGGCGGCGAGACGGCGGAGATGCCGGGCCTCTACCAGGAGGGCGACTTCGATCTGGCGGGAACCATCGTGGGCGTGGTGGAGCGCGCTGCGATCATCGACGGCTCCAGCATCGTCCCGGGGGACGTCGTGTTCGCCCTGCCGTCCAACGGCCTGCATACCAACGGCTATTCGCTCGCGCGGCGCATCGCGTTCGAAACGCTCGGCCTCGCGATCGACGCGCGCGTGGATGAGTTGGGCGCCACGGTCGCCGACGAGTTCCTCCGCGTGCACCGCTCCTATCTGGCGGCGGTGAACGAAATCGCCGCGGTTGTCACCATCAAGGGCCTCGCGCACATCACCGGCGGCGGCGTTCTGGAGAATCTGCCGCGCATCCTCCCCGACGGTTGCGGCGCGCGCGTCGAGCGCGGCGCGTGGCCGGTGCCTCCCGTGTTCCGGTGGATCGCGAGGAACGGCGACGTGGTGGAGGGGGAGATGTACCGCGTGTTCAACATGGGTTTGGGCATGCTGGTGGTCGTGTCCCCGGAGGACGCCTCCCGCATCCCGTCGCGGGCGGACGGCCTCGAGGTCTACCGCGCGGGCGTAATCGTGCGCGGCGACGGCTCGGTGTCGGTGGAGTAGCTAGGGCAGCACGGCGAGACCCACGCGCTCGCCCTGCGAGCCGTCGGAGGCCGCCCCCGCGTCGCCCGACGAGACCAACGGGTCGCCAAGTGTTTCGCTGGCAATGTTGTAGACGAGAATCACGTTATTGAGTGTGTCGAGCGTGTAGAGGAACCTGATCGCTTGATCGATGGCGAGGTCGCTCTGAATCCCCGCGAGGTCGCCCGCGCCGCGCTCGACGAAGAAGTCCACCGCCGTCGACTTGACACCCGCCGATGTCACCTTCACGATCTGCTTGATGTCGTCGTCGTCGTCCACCAGGATGAAGACCGAGCCGTCGTTGTCGTCGACGACCATGCCGCGCGCAAAGTCCGCCTCGTCGATTTCCAGCGTCACGACTTCCTGCGGGGCCGCGGTTTGCGCGTAGCCGTCGAGCGGGAGGCGCATGAGCCTGCGGTTATTGCGATAGATGAAATAGAGGTCCCCGCTCGCCGGATCCGCCGCGACCGCGTCGTGGTTGGCTGCGTCCCGGTCCACGCCGCTGTACATCGCGTCCTCGTAGCGCGTCAGCGTGTCGCGGCATCCCACCGTGAAGGGACCGAACTCGTCGCACCCCGCGAGCACCCCGCCGGGGAGCAGCGTGATCTCGCTCCCGAACGATGATTCCAGCGTGGCGAAGTGTGACGTCGAGCCGTCCGGGGCGATCTTCATGACCTCGTGCGCCGCCGAGTCGTGCGTCCAGGCGACGTAGAAGTCGCCGTTGGCCGAGAACGCGCAATCGCGGACGACGTTCAGAAGCGCGCCCTCGTCGAACGCGACGAGCGAGACGCCCGAGAACGCGCCTGGTGGTGCCGGAGAGATCCGCACCAGGCCGACGCGATTCGCGCCGCCCGAGCGGTTCAGCACGGACTGGCGCGTGAAGAGGAAGAGGTTCTGCTGGGGGGTGAACTTGCGCACGAAGGCCGGGTCCTCCTCCGGGCAGTAGTACTCCGACGACGTCGCCACGAGCTGAACACTGAGCGTGCTGTTGCTTACCACGGTGGCGCGCATGCGCTGCGGGCTCGTGTCGGGGCCGAGCGTCCAGCGCACGGTCGCGAGCCCGCTGCCGTTGGCGCTGGCCGTCGCGCGCGACAGGGTGCCGCCGCCTTCCACCACCTGGAATTGCACGGCTTCGCCGGCGCCCGGCTTGCCGTCCGCCAGCACCACCTTGACGACGATCGGCGCCTCCAGTTCCGTGCCCTTCTTGGAATACTGGGCGTCGCCTGATACGATGCTCAGGCTCGACGGCGCGGGCCCCGGCGCCTGTTCGTCCTCGCACGCCGCGAGGGTTAGCGCCGCGATCGCGGCGGTGGTCAGGGCAGCGACGGTAACGTGGCGGCGGATGAATCCTTGCAGACGCATGCGGTCGGTCCTCATGGTTCGAGGGTGATAGTATCCGTCCCGGGCGGGCGTTCCGGCGGGGTGTGATCGTGGGGCGACCACACGGTCCCCGCGCCGACGAGATGAGGGGACGATAACACCCGGCCGCCCGCGGGTCAATCGACAGGAGGAGATACGGCGATGAAACGGGTCCTGGTGCCTCTGGCTCCCGGCTTCGAGGAGATCGAAGCGGTGGCCGTGATCGACATCCTCCGGCGCGCCGGCGTCGAAGTCGTCGTGGCCGCGGTCGGCGAGAATCCGGCCGTGGGATCGCACGGGATCGCCGTGACATGCGACGTCGCCGCCGCCGGCGTGGAAGCGTCGCGCTTCGACGCGCTCGTGCTTCCGGGCGGCATGCCGGGAACGCGGCGGCTCGGCGAGAGCCGGGAGGTGCGGGAATGGGTGACCGCGATGGCGGCCGCGGAAAAGCTGGTCGCCGCCATCTGCGCCGCCCCCGTGGTGCTCGATGCGTGCGGCGTGCTCGCCGGCCGCCGCGCGACGAGTCACCCCAACCACGCGTCCGAGATGCGCACCTGTCGCTACCAGGAAGCGGCGGTGGTGCGCGACGGCATGTTCATCACGAGCCGCGGAGCGGGGACGGCGATCGAGTTCGCCGCGGCGCTCGTCACGGAGCTCGCGGGCGCGGACACCGCCCGCGACATCCTCGCGAAGATCCAGTACGCCCCGCCTACTTGAACATCTCCTCGGCGTCCATGATCTTCGACGCCTCACGATTCACGTTGAGCTTGTAGACCGCGACCACCCCGTCCTCGCTGACGACGTCGGCGGGGATGCCCTCCGCCTCATAGGTCATCGGGGAGGGCTTGTTGGTGATGAGATCCTGCAGAAAGTCGTCCGCTCCGCGTGTGATGACCGCGATACGGAGATTGCGCGCGTTCAGGTGCCGGCGGATCGCCGCGTTGACCTGGTCGAGCGTCACCTGGTCGAGTTTCGCCGGAAGGGTCGCGATGTAATCATCGGTGCCGTAAAAGCGCGAGTCCATCAGGTAGCCGAGGCGGCGATTCTGGTCCTGCGCCCACAGCTTGCTGTAGTGCTCGAGGAACGTCCGTGTGCGCTCGAACTCTTCCTGGGTCATGCCGTCACGCACCAGACGCTCGAGCTCGAACACGGCCAGCCGCAGCGCGAAGTGACGGTGCTGATGCTGCACGGGGCGGATCCAGATGGAGAAATATTGCTGCGTGCGGGCGAAGTTCGTGAGCGGGAACGTCGAGCCGCCGTCCTGCACGAAGTGCTCGATATACGAGTAGTCCCCGTAATTCAGACCGCGAACCTCGCGCATGCGCATCATGAGACGTCCGTTGAACGTCCGGTGCTCGCCCAGGTACGAGTTGGCGATGAGCAGGGCGTAGTAGTCCGCGCTCGCGCGCGTCGCGTCGATGGGGAACCCGATCGAGATGGCCGTGGCGAGGCAGTCCTTCTCGACGGCCAATACCTCGACGTTCTGGATCGCCGACGGAGTCCCCAGGGGTCCGCGCGCCGCCGCGCCCGTGGGCAGCTGTACGATCGCCTTCGCGATGCGGTCGGGAAGCCCGACCGGGTAGCCGCCCGCCAGCCCGATGACGGCGTTCTCGCGCGTAAACACGCGTGCGTAGTGCTGCTCCACGTCGTCCAGCGTGATGGATTCCAGCGCGGAGACCACGCCGGCGTTGGGCGTGCCGTAGGGATGACCCGCGTACATCATGACGCCCAGCGACTGCTTGCCGAACTCTTCGTCGTCGGCGCCGCGCAGCGTCTTGGAGACATGATTGACCTGGCTGGCCCTGACCCGCTCGAAGTCGCGCTCGTCGAAACGCGGCTCGAGCAGCATCTCGGTGAACAGCTCGAAGTAGCGATCGAGGTTCTCGATGTGGGTCGTTCCGTAGAAGGTCGTGACCTCCTTGTCGACGGTGGCGTTGATCGACGCGGCCATCGGGTAGAGCAACTCCACGATCTCCTGGTAGGGATGCTGGCGCGTCCCGCCGTCGGTGAGCATCGACGCGGTGAGACGCGTGAGCCCTTCCTTGCCCGCGGGATCGTCGATTGCCCCCGCCCGGAACTGTATGCGGAATGTGACCAGGGGCGAGGTCTTGATGGGGAGCGTGACGGACGGGACGGAAGCCGGCTCCGTCCGCACATGGCCTGGGATCATCATCATCATCCCCGCGAGAAAGATAGTTGCAATGCCAACGGTGAACTTCGGCGTTCTCACTTGGAACCTCCCGTCAGCGTGACCACGGTGCTCCGGGTCCGCGTGAGGTAGCTGGCCGCGGCGCGCTGCAGGTCGGCCTGCGAGACCTCGTCGTAGCGGCGGTACATGTCATTGATGGACGACGGCTCCCCCGTCAGGCCGATGAAGAACGTCAGGTGGCGGGCCACGGAACGCGCCGTGTCCAGCGACATCGCGAACGAGTAACGCAGGTTGGATTTGACCGCGCCCAGGCGCTTCTCGTCGGTCGGCGTGGAGGCCGCGTCCTCCGCGGCCCGGTAGATGCGGTCGCGAACCTCGTCCAGGTGGGCCGGATCCTTGACCTGCGCATAGACGAGGAAGAGCCCGGGATCCCGCCGCGACGGTACGTAGACGCTCAGTTCCTCCACTTTCTGCTCGTTGATCACCAGTTCCTGATAGAGGGGGCTCGTCGACTCGTACAGCAGCTCGGCGAGGATGTCGATGGCGGCGCTGTCGCGCGTCCTCTCGCTGAAGGCCGGGACCTTGAAGGCCACCGCCACGTAGGGTAGCGTCGGATTCTCCCAGTCGATGTGCGACGCTCGCGTCTCGCTCTGCGCGGGTTCGGCGGGTATGGCCGGTTCGTAGGCCGGAACCTCCCAGGAATCGTAGTACTTTCCGATCAGAGCAAAGGTCTTGTCCACGTCGATGTCGCCGACCACGAGCACGACGCAGTTGGTGGGCGTGTAGTAGCGCCGGAAGAACTCGAGACTGTAAGTGTACTGGTTGGGCATGTCCTTGATGTCGTCGAGGAAGCCCATGGTGGTGTGCCGGTACGTGTGGGCCGCGAACGCCGTCTCGCGCACGCGCTCGTACAGCTTGTTCTCCGGGTTCGAGTAGTTCTTGTTGTACTCGCCCAGCACCGCCTTGGCTTCCTGCTTGAAGTCCGATTCCGAGTACTCGAGGTTCATGAACCGGTCCGACTCGACGTCGATCACCGATTCGAGCCCGTCGCGGCCGAAGATGGCGTGGTAGACGGTCACGTCGTCGGAGGTGTACGCGTTGACGTCGCTGCCGAGATCGCGAAACAGGGCGTTGTACTCGACGTTCGAGAAGCGCTTCGTTCCGCGGAACATCATGTGCTCGAAGAAATGCGCGAAGCCGGACTTGCCGGGTTCCACCTCGTTGCGCGAGCCCGCCCGCACGATCGTGTAGTAGGCGACGATGCCCGGGCTGTCGAACGGTACTAGGACCACCCGGAGTCCGTTATCGAGGGTGCGGACGACGGGGGAATAGGGGAACAGGTCCTTCGCCATCGCGCCTCCCGACCACCCCGCCAGGATCAGGGCGACCAGACCCAGTGGCTGGGCGAGCCGGGTTGTTGTCAAAAACTCACGACACAATACTGTAAGGCCCATATTACACTCCTAACTTATTCATTGATCGTAAGATAGCGCCATTGCGCGCCCCTGCACGTCTGCCGGGTGTCAAGTCAAGCTTACACTCGACCGAAGGAAGCGGCCGCCACAACTCAGGGCAACCCGGAATCAAACGCAATAAGACATTCAAATTACACATGTTAAGAAATTGTGCGAAACGATGCGCCACTCTGGTACACCGGTTGCCTTAGCAGGGAACAGAAAGGCCGACGCTGATACGATAGGCAAGGACGAGCAGCAAAGGCCCCCCGCAACCGAAACAAAGTCCTACGGAGGTAGAAGAAATGCGTTACACGATCCTTTCGAATCTCAGCCTGATCCTCAGCGTTCTCGCGATCTTCGGCAAGAGCATCTGGGGCGTCATGGGGAACAGCACCTGGGGCAACAGCACCTGGGGGAACAGCACCTGGGATCGCTAAGCCGGGTGTGCCCTTCGGAGCTCGATCAGTGAGTTTTCAGTTATAGCCCAAACCGGTCCCGACTGCAATGTGACGCATGGGGAGGGTCGGGCCCGGTGAGGCCCAGCGGTAACCAAGTGCGAAGCGAATACGTCGTGGGTATCTGTCCCATGCCGGGGAGACCCACGTCGAAAAGAGCCCGCCGCCCGGCGGGCTCTTTCATTCCGTGTCCGGCCAGGTGTGGTAGACTTGTTTCCGCAACATGTCTACCTTCGGAAAACCTCCCGGCCCCCGCGATCCGCTCGACGAATTGCGCGAATCCCGGCGCAGGCACCCGCAACCGTCCCCGGCGGCGGCGAGCGGGCCGGTGGACGCGCAGGCGGAGGCGCGCAGCGTTCTCGCGGACGTGGCCGTCTCCTTCGCCTCCGCGCTCGACCTCACCGATATTCTCAACAAGGTGGTGGACGGGATCCTGCGGGTGACGTGGTGCGAGCGCGGCTGCGTGATGCTGCGCGGCGGCGACGGCGAATTCACCACCTATACCGGCCGCTACGCCGACCGGCGAGCGTGGGACGAGACGGATGCACGCGCGATCAGCCATTCGGTGACGAACCGCGTCGCGGAGACGCGCGAGCTCTTCGCCAGCTCGGACTTGAGCCAGCTCGACGACTTCCGCAGCAACGAGAGCATACAGGCCGGCGGCATCGTCGCCGCGGTGTGCCTGCCTCTCCTCTACAAGGACGCGCTCATCGGCGTGATCTACGCGGACAGCACACACATGATCCCGCGCTCTCTCGACGAGAGCCACCAGGTCCTGCTTGCCATCGGCGGGCAGGCGTCTTTCGCCATCGAGAGCGCCCGCAGCCGCGGCGAACTCAAGGCGCGCGCCGAGCGCGCTGGAAGGCAGCCGTCGGAGTACCGGATGGGCCGCATGGTGAGCCGCGACCCGGCCATGGAGGTCGTCTTCGCCGCGGTCGAGAAGATCGCCCGGACGGGAATCACCGTGCTGATACAGGGCGAGAGCGGCACCGGTAAGGACCTGCTCGCGCAGGCCATCCACCTGAACAGCCCGCGCGCCGGGAAGCCCTTCATCGCGGTGAATGCCGGCGGAATGCACGACGAGCTGGTGTCGAGCATTCTGTTCGGTCATAAGAAGGGCGCCTTCACGGGCGCGATCGAGGACCGGCCGGGCCTGTTCGACCGCGCGGAGGGGGGAACGCTGTTCCTGGACGAGATCGGCGAGATGCCGCTCCTGACCCAGCCAAAGCTCCTACGCGTGCTGGAGAACCGCGAAATGTCCCGCGTCGGCGAAGAGGGCGTGGTCCGCAGGGTCGACGTGCGCATCATCGCCGCGACGAATCGCGACCTGGCCGCGGCGGTCGCCAGCGGCGGGTTCCGCGAGGACCTCTTCAACCGCCTGCGGGGGGCGCCGATCTATCTGCCGCCGTTGCGTGACCGGCCCGAGGACATCATCCCCCTCGCGAAGCACTTCATCGCGCGCTACGCGGAGGAGCACAACATGGCGACGCCCGAGCTTGCGCGCGACGCGCGGGCGCGCCTCCTCGCCAATCCGTGGGTGGGAAACGCGCGCGCCCTCAAGAACGTCATCGAACTGAGCATCGCGTTCCGGGATGCGTACAATGTCATCCACGCCGACGCCGTCGATCGCTACTTCCTGGGGCTGGTGCCGAGCGGCAAGCCCGCCGTCGAAGCGCGGAGTCTCAGGGAGGAGATGGAACGTCACGAGGCGGAGTTCGTCCGCCGCGCCCTCGGCGACCACGAGGGAAACGTGTCGAAAACGGCCGCCGCGCTCGGGATCAGCCGCCAGCAGCTTCACGCCAAGATCAACAAGTACAAGATCATCGCCGACGACGAGTGATCAGCGACGCGCGAGCCGTCGCGCGGCCGCCGTCACGACGAGCACCCCCGCCAGCGCCGTGATTACCGTCGGGCCCGCCGGCAGGTCCCAGGTGACCGAGGCCAGAATCCCGATCAGTGATCCCGTGCCGGCGATGACCCAGCCCACGGCCAGGCGCCGGTGGGGGCCGGGTGTCACGAGCAGGGCGCACACCGGCGGGATCACGAGCAGCGAGAACACGAGCAGCACGCCCGCCACCGCCACCGACGACGTGACCACGACCGCGAAGGCGGCGTAGAACAGAAAATCCCACCACACCAGATTCCAGCCCCTGGCCGCCGCGGCCATCCGGTCCGTGCTGATGAGGTTGAAGCGTTCGCGATACCGGTAGAAGAACAGCCCGATCACCGCGTACAGCACGGTGATCTTCACGAGCTCGTGGGGAGAAACCGTGAGCAGCGAGCCCGCGATCATGTGGTGCAGCATCTCCCCGCCTTCCGGGTGGTGGGAGAGCAGCAGCAGCGGGATGGAGCCCGCTGCCGCGTACAGGATCCCGATGAACGCCTCCGGAGGGACGCGGTCGTCGCGCGTGCGCGCGATCGAAATCACCAGCGCGCCGGCGAGGGTGAACAGCAGCGAGATGACGTAGGTAGGTATCGGCGCCCGCACTCCCACGCAGAAGGCGATGGTCGCCCCCAGGGCCGAAACCTGGGCGAGCGACAGGTCGACGAAGATCACCCCGCGGCTGACCACGTGGTAGCCCATGTACGCGTGGATGCCGGCGAGAATCAACACCGTGAGCACGGCCAGTTGAACGAAGTTGTACCCGAGCAGTTCGAACACGTTTACCGGGCTCCTTCCCGCAGCGTATCGAGCAGCACGTCGAACAACGCGAAGTAGTCATCCGCGCCCGGCGCGCCGCCGACCGAAGGCGGCAGCACGATGATCTTCGCCCCCGTCGCGCGCGCGATTGCCTCCGGGGTGCGAATGGACTTGTACGGTTCCACGCCGATCAGGCGGATGTCCTTCGCCTTGATCAGTTCGATCAGGCCCGCGGTGTGCGACGGCGTGGGCTCGATGCCCGGCAGCGGTTCCACGAACCCCGCCACGTCCAGTCCGAAGGCGCGACAGAAGTACGGCCATGTGTCGTGAAAGGTAACGATCTGCATGTGCGACAGGGAACTCGCCTTCTCGCGCCACGCGATCTTTCGCTTCTCCGTCTCCGATTTGAAGCGATCCAAGCCCGCCCGGTAGTCGGCGGCGTTGCCGGGGTCGACGCGCTCGAGCGCCTCCGCGATGTCCGCGGCGACGACGACGCCGTTGTCCGGGTCCAGCCAGTAATGCGGGTTGCCCTGGGGGTGAATGTCTCCCATCGACGCGTCGACCTTTCCCGTCGGCGCGTTGAGGGGCGCGATGTGACGGGAACAGTCCACCACCAGCAGCGAATTGTTGCGCGACCCGTCGATGATGGGCAGCGACCAGCGATCCAGATCCAGTCCCACGCGGAGGTACAGCTTCGCCTTCTTCACCTTGATCATGTAGCTGGGAAGGACTTCGACGAAGTGCGGGTCGACGTTTCCCGCGGCGAGCGACGTCACCTCGACCAGATCGCCGCCGATGAGCGCCGTTATGGACGCGAGGTCGGAGGTCGACGTCACCACATTCACCTTGGCGGACACGGGCGCCGCGGTCGCGGCCAGAACGATCATTGCAGCAAGCAGCTTATTCATGGTTGATCTCCTGCTCAGAATGCGTGTGGCTTGTGGGGACCGAGCGACCACAGGAACTGCAGCGTCAGGCTGTCGTCATCGTACGCATACAGGTCCGACGTCTGGTGGCGATACACGAGGCTGAAACGCGCGGTCTCCTCGGCCGGAGAGAAGGCGAAGAAACCCCCGGCCGCCGTGCTTTCGGCCCCCGGGATGCTGGCGTCCTCGGTCCAGTCGAAGAAGGCACCCGCCGACCAGCGGCGGCGCCACTGCAATTCGGCCGAGGTGAATGCACCCATCGCGTCCACCGCGCTGATTTCGCCGGTGTCTTCGTCCTCGACGTCGCGGTCGCTCGTCATCGCCTCCGCGATCCACACGAAGGACCGGTACGCGTCGGGGCGCCAGCGAAGTTTGGCATCGAGGCCTGCGATGTTCGCCCTCAGGTTCTCGACCGGGTCGTAGACGCCCCCGAGGTACGAGCCTCCCACTTCGAACGACACCGTGCTCGACAACTGGCGGAACGCGGAGAGCCGCCCGGATCCCATGATCTTCGGCGCGGCTTCCTCCTCTTCCTCCCCTTCGCCGTGCTCGTGTCCTGCCAGGGCATCGCCGTTGAACGCGCTCCCCGACAGGGTCACCGCGGTCTCGCCGACGGCGATCAGCGCGGTCGCGCGGACGCCGACGGCCCGAACGCCTTCCTCTCCGAACATCGTCTGCTGCATCAGCGGTCGCTCGAGCCAGCCCCATAAGTGGGCGTGCTGTGAATTGATGCGCCCGAAGTCGAGCAGGTAGGCCCCGGCGCTCACCTGGAGGGACAGCGGAAGTCCGCGGAGAACCGTGAGGAACGCCTCCTCGATCTCGACCTCCGGCCCGAGCCCGTGAATACCGATGAATACGTCGGCGCGCATGTACGGGTTGAGGTACGCGTTGATCGCGAGCTCGAGCTCCTCGAACGAGAACTCGAGCTGCTCCGCGCCCAGCGAATCGGCGGTTTCGGACGTTCGCGCGATCACGCGCATGTCGCCGATCGCGCTCAGG
>DASTOO010000006.1:0-5183 GCA_035762505.1 Candidatus Krumholzibacteriia bacterium | reverse complement strand
GAGTGTCGTGACGGAATCCAAGGGCGGGGCATGCGCGCTGCCCGCCACCAGAGCGGCCGTCAGCGCGAGCAGAATGATCTTCCCTGTTCTCATGCCCTTCGACTCCTCCGCGATCGCCGGTACGATGGATAATACACCAATATCGTCCCGATGATCTTCACACCAGCCCGAATCGTCCCGCGCACCGTCCCCGATATCTTCGAGCGGCCCACGCGTCGGCGGTAACGCACCGGCACCTCCATTATAGAGAGTCCCGCGGTCAGGGCCCGCGCCTGCATTTCCACGTTCCAGCCGAAGGTGCGGTCGCGCATGCCGAGCGCGGCGAGCGCGTCACGCCGGATCGCGCGGAACGGTCCCATGTCCGTGAACGACGCCCCGTACAGCAGCCGCATAAGGGCGCATGCGAGCTGATTGCCCCACCGCTGGTTCCAGGGAAGCGCCCCCGGTTCCGCGCCGCCCAGCACGCGCGAGCCGATGACGAAGTCGGCCTCCCCGCTCTGAATGGGCGCGAGGAGCAGTGGGAGATCGCCGGGATAGTCGGAGTGGTCGGCGTCCAGTATCACCACGATGTCGATGTCGGCGCCGACCTGCGCGAGCCCCGCGAGACACGCGGCACCGTAGCCGGGTTCCGGTTCGCTCACCACGAATGCGCCGTGGGCGCGCGCGACATCGGAGGTGCCGTCCGTGCTGCCGTTGTCCACCACGATCACCCGGGAGACGAGTTCGCGCGGAATCTCGTCCAGCACGAGCCCCACCGACTGCGCCTCGTTGCGGGCGGGTATCACGATGGCGACGCGCAGGTCGTCAGGCACGCGTGCCCTCCTTCCGCCACCCTTCCCACGCGAGCGTCGCGTAGAATGGAACGTACTCGAGCGCCAGCACCCAGGTCGGGAGGACCCATGCGCCCGTCGTGTCGTACACCGTCCACACCTGGTAGGAGAACATGACGAGCCCCGTGAACGCGATCCACGCCCGGCTCGGATACAGGCACAGGAACGGCACCATCCAGATCAGATACCACGGGTACAACGTCGGCGCGAGCAGGAGCGAGCACCCCACCACCAGGAACGCGCATCGCACCATGTCCTTCTCGCGGAACGCGGCCGCGATGGCGAAGGTGACACCGGCGCCCGCGAGCAGCCCGCGCGCCAGCGCCGGGTCGCCGAGGATGCCGGCGAGCGCCATGAAGGGCGGACCGTTGAACCACCACGTCCCCGAGTACGCACGCAGGCTGTCGAGCAGGCGTGGTCCCGCGTCGAGGAACGGGAGATAGCCGGCGATCGCCACGGCGGCGACGACGGTAATCCCGCGCCACCGCCGGCGCACCACGAGGAACGGGAGCAGCACGAGCGTCGTGTACTTCGCCAAAAAGGAGGCGCCGAGCGCCGCGTATCCCGCGGCGGCGCGGTGGCGGGCCAGCAGCGCCAGGCCCAGCACGAGGAAGAACACGCCCACCGCGTCCATGTGCCCGGAATGCGCGGTCTCCAGGATCACGAGCGGGCTCCAGGCGTAGACGAGTGCGTGCGACGGCGGACGGCCGCGCGCGCGCAGCAGCAGCACCAGCGCCGCCAGGGTCGCGAGGTCGAACAGCACGAAGAGCGCCTTCAGCGCGAACACCCCGGGGTGCAGCCGTGCCGCGACCGCAAACACGCCCTGCGCGAGCGGCGGATAGATCGTCGCCATGTGGCGGTGGTTGATGCGCGTAAAGTCTTCGTCGCGCAGCGGGACGAGGGTCGAGTCCGCCGGGGCGAGCGCGAACGGATTGGCGCCGTGCAGCACGACGCGGCCCTCCCACGCGTAGCGATGGATGTCGGTCGAGAGGTCGGGGGGCGTGGGCACGAGCACGACGCGCGCGAGCACCGCCACCGTGATCATGACGGCGACGAGGAAGCGATCGCCGCGGCGCGCCGCCAGCGCGACCCGCAGTGCGGCCGCGTACGCGGCGAAGGCGACGCCGTAGAGCGCCAGCAGGAGCGGGATGCGGCGGTGGAGTTCGTCGGTGACGGCGATCAGCGCGAAGGCGGCGACGAGCATCGCGCCCGCCGCGAGAATGACGAGGCGGTCGCGCGTCATTCTAGCGGCGGCTGTGGACGACCGAGAGCCCGAAGACGTAGAGATAGCCCGGGGCGAAGTACCGATTGACGAGGATCGACTGCCAGTCGGGCATAACACACACGGAGGTGAGCTGGGGCGGCCCGTCCCGCCGGACCGCCCCCATCACGCAGATTCAACACGACGCCGTCAGACGGACGGCTTGACTCCCATGGTCTTGAAGAGGAACGAGTAGATGTCCGCGGCCTCCTCGATCTGCTTCGAGGTGGGCTTGCCCGCGCCGTGACCGGCCTTGGTCTCCACCCGCAGCAGGATCGGATTCTCGCCCGCGTCCTTCGCCTGCACGGTCGCGGCGAATTTCTTCGCGTGCGACGGCACCACGCGGTCGTCCGTGTCCGCGCTGGTGATCAGGATGGGCGGGCTCTTGAACCCGTCCGGAACGTTGTGCAGCGGCGAGTACGCGTACATGAACTTGAAGTGTTCGGCGTCGGCTTCGGCGTTGCCGTAGTCGGAGACCCAGTACCGCCCCACCGTGAACATGTGGTAGCGCAGCATGTCGATCACCGGCACCTGGCACACGACCGCACCCCACAGGTCCGGGCGCTGAACGGTGCACGCCGCGGTGAGCAGGCCGCCGTTGCTCCCGCCGTTGATGGCCAGATACTTCGTCTGCGTGTACTTCTCCTTGATCAGGTACTCGCCCGCGGCGATGAAATCGTCGAAGACGTTCTGCTTGCGGTCGAGGACGCCCTGCTGGTGCCACTCCTCGCCGTACTCGTTCCCGCCGCGCAGGTTAGCGACGGCGTAGATGCCGCCGTTCTCCAGCCACACGAGGCGTGAAATCGAGAAGGACGGGGTCATGCTGATGTTGAAGCCGCCGTACCCGTACAGCAAGGTCGGGTTCTTGCCATTCTGCTTCATGCCCTTCTTGTAGGTAAGGAACATCGGGATGCGGGTGCCGTCCTTCGACGTGTAGAACACCTGCTTCGTCTCGTACTTCGTCCCGTCGAAGTCGATCTCCGGCTTCTGGAACACGGCCGCCTTGTCGGTCGTGAAGTCGTAGCGGAACGACGTGGTCGGGTAGGTGTACGACGTGAACGCGAAGAACATCTCGGTGTCCTCGCGATCCCCGGAGACACCGCCCACGCTGCCGATGGTGGGAAGCTCGATCTCGCGGCGGAACTTGCCGTCCCGCTCGAAGATCATGAGCTTGTTCTTGGCGTCCTGCATATAATTGACGACGAGCTGGCTGTTGACCATCGTGACCCCGTCGATGACCTCGTCCTTCTGGGGGATGACCTCCTTCCAGTTCTCGCGCGCCGGATTGTCGAGGTCGACGGCGATGACCCGGCCGCGCGGCGCCTCGAAGTCGGTGTGGAAGTACATGGTCGAGCCGACGTTCTCGATGGGGTTGAACATCCCCGTCTTCAGGCCGACGACGGTGGTGAAGTCGCCGTCGCTGTCGGTCTTGCGGACCATCACGCCATTCTGGGGATCCGTCCCGTGGTAGACGACGACCACGAGGTACTCGCCGTCCTCGGTGATGCCGGGGTAGAACCCGTACTCCTTGTTCTCGTTGTCCTCGTACACGAGCTTGTCTTCGGACTGCGGCATGCCCAGGGTGTGCCAGTACACCTTGTTGTAGTTGGAGCGTTCACCCTCCGGCACTTCGCCTTCGGCCGGGAAGCGGTTGTACCAGAAGCCGCTCTTGTCCTTTTTCCACGCCACGCCCGCAAACCGGCACCACTCCACCACGTCGTCGTAGTCCTTGCCGGTGTCGACGTCGCGAACGCGGATCTTCTGCCAGTCGCTGCCGCTGGCGGACACGGCATAGGCCATGAGCTTGCCGTCGCGCGTGTAGTGCGTCCCGCTCAGCGCGACGGTTCCGTCCTCGCTCAGCTTGTTGGGGTCGAGCACCAGCGTCGCCTCGCCGTCGAGCGACTTCTGCATGTAGAGCACGGCCTGATTCTGGAGGCCGTCGTTCTTGGAGAAGAAGTACCGGTCGCCCTGCTTGTTGGGCAGCGAGTACTTGGGATAGTCCCACAGCTTGCGCAGGCGCTCTTCCACCGCCTGGCGCTGCTCGTACGAGTTGATGTACGCCTGCGTGAGCTCGTTCTGCTTCGCCACCCATGCCTGGGTCTCCGGAGAATCCGGATCCTCCAGCCAGCGATACGGGTCCGCGACCGAGGTGCCGTGGTAGTCGTCCACCACGTCCTGCTTCATGGCCTCGGGGTAGGTGTATTTCTTCTTCGCAAATGCCACGTTGTCGTCCGCCGCAGTGCTGAGTCCTATCAGGAACGCGGCCAGCGCCGCGCCTGCCAGCACCGTGACTGCGGTGCCGATTCGAGTTCGCATGATGACCTCCCGATTGGAGAGATGAGGCGGCGCGCGAGCGTCGTCGGGCGCCAATCCCGGCAGTATACACCAACCCGCGGCGTGATTCGACCGCCTTGACAGGCCCGCCGGGCGGGCGTATGGTCGCAGCAAATACGGGGTGCTCGTCCGCGACGGTCGCGACGGGCTGAGAACACACCCGACGCACCTGATCCGGGTAATGCCGGCGAAGGGAAAACTTCTCGACGTGGGTCACCGACGTCCCGTTTTCGGGTGCGAAGTCGGCGACCCTTTTTTGTTCCCTTTTTTCTTCAATGAGCAGCTCATCCAGCAATCCCCGCGTGATCATCGTGGGCGGCGGCGCGATCGGACTCGCGATCGCCTGGCGGCTGGCGTGCGAGGGCGCCGCGGTCACCGTGGTCGACCGCGGCCTGGCCGGTCGCGCAGCGAGCTGGGTGGCCGCCGGCATGCTCGCCCCCATCTCCGAGGCGTCGTTTGACGACCACAACCACGTGGCGTTTGCGCGCACCAGCATGGCGCGGTTCCCGTCGTTCGTCGCCGAGCTCGAGCGAGACGCCGACGTCCCCGTGTCGCTCGACACGCGCGGAACGCTGGTGGTCGCGCGCGACCGCGACGACGCCGAGTACATCCGCCGCGCGTACGAATACCGCCGTGCGATCGGACTGCCGGTGGAGTGGCTCACCGGCAACGAGGCGCGCGACGCGGAACCGGCGCTCTCGCCGCGCGTGGTCGCGGCCATGTCGGTTCCGGACGATCACCAGATCGACACGCGCGCG
>DASTOO010000005.1:0-6272 GCA_035762505.1 Candidatus Krumholzibacteriia bacterium | reverse complement strand
TCCGGCTTCGCACGAAAGTGCGACGCCGGCCACGAGCGCCGAAGCTAAAATGAGAAAACGAAGCACGAGGCTCACCTCCAGGCCCGGCAGATGCCGCCGTGTTGGCCGTCGAGTGATTAATTGACTACACGGGGCCTCCGTGATAGTATCCCCCCCGCCATCGCAGGTCATCCTCTTCCGCCTGCGCCTTGTTGTCTGCATAACAGGGATCCAGGAATTACCAGACTCGTCTTGCCGATCGCCCTGTCGCGGATAACTGCATTCGTGTCAGGAGCGTCCGGATGCTCGCCGGGAATCGGAATGCCTCTTTTCCCATCATACCGCGGTCTTTGCGACCGGGGAAATGCGCGAGCCATCGCGGGCGCTCGTTCACTCCGGATACTCTCACGTGAAGGAGATACGTCATGAGACCCTTGACTGTCATTGCAGTGGTCTTCCTGGCGGCGCTCTTGGGGGTCGGCGGCATGGTCGCGTCGGCCCTCGCCGACCGGCCCGTGCCGCCCCGAGTAGCCCAGGTTCAATCGACCACAGGACCCGCCCTGGCCGCGCCGCCGGCGATGTCGCCCGAGGACATCGCCCGGAGCGAGGCGGCACTTCAGACGCTGATCGAGCTTCGCCGCCAGCGGGCGCTGGCGCTCCCGCCGGGGACGGGATCGCCCCCGACACTACGCAGCGCGCCCACCCACGCGGGCGGGGCCCCGCCCGTGGCCAGCCCCCGCATCGTGAACGCGCCCGGAGACTTCGCGCTGTTTCGCAACACCATCCTCACCGACGCCTTCACCAACAACAGCACGTCGTCCACCAACGAGCCCAGCCTGGGGATGAACTGCGAGACCATCCTCTACTCCGGTAACTGGTACGCGAGCGTTTCGGCCGACGGCGGGCAGAACTTCACCTTCGTCAACCCCGCCACCACCTTTCCGTCCTTCTCGGGCGGATTCTGCTGTGACCAGGTGGTGTATTACGAGGAGTCGCGGGACTTGATGTTCTGGTACCTGCAGTACGCGAGGGACGGAAACGGCAACAACACGATCGTGTTCGCGTGGAGCACGAGCAACGCCGCGACGCAGAGCAACCTCTGGTCGTATTTCTCGCTGAGCCCGCAGGCGGACTTCGGCTATGGGAACGGTGTGTGGTTCGACTTCCCCGAGGTGTCGGTCAGCGACAACTACGCGTACTTCTCCACCGACATCATCGGAGCGGACGAGAACGCGCTGGTGCTCAAGATGCACCTCGATGACCTCACCGACGGCGGCGGCGTCTCTCTGACCGGCTATTTCTCGGACTTTCCGTTTCAGCGACCGACGCACGGCGCCGCCGGCACCATGTACGTCGGCGTGCACAAGTCGATGAGCGAGATGCGCATCTACACGTGGGCGGAAGGCGACGCGTCGCCCGGGACTTCGGACGACCGCGCCGTCGACGCGTGGCTCGGCGGCACCTATGCGGCGCCGAGTCCGGACGGGAGCGACTACCTCAACTTCGGCATCCCGAGTCTGCTCGCCGCGTGGATCGCCGACGGCAAGGTCGGCTTCATGTGGGACTCGGTGCAGGGCGACGGCTTCCCCTGGCCCAACGTCCGCTTCGCCGTGTTCAACGAGGGCGGGCTCGGGCTCGCGGATCAGGGACAGATCTGGAACGACGATTACGCGTTCGCGTACCCGTCGGTTCATCCCAACGACGCGGGCAACATCGCGGGGACCATGTGCCTGGGCGGCGGCGCGGCCGCGCCCGGAAACCCGTACCCGTACCCGAGCTTCGCAGCGTGGATCGCGGACGATTACAACGGGGACGTCATCGCCCCGGCGGAGGCCTATGTCATCGCGCAGGGCGATGCCGGTCCGATGTCCAATCGCTGGGGAGACTACCTGACCAGCCGCCGCGCGATCCCGTACGGACAGACGTGGGCCGCCACCGGTTTCGTCCTCAACGGCGGACAGACCGGCGGCTTCGTCGATCCATACTTCCTGTGGTTCGGGCGCGAGGCGGATACACCGCTGCCCTCCATCACCTGCCCCGGCGACGTCGTCGTCGAGTGCACCGGCTCGTGCGGTACGGATGCGGGTGACGCGCAGCTCGTCGCATTCTTCGCGGGCGTCTCGGCCACCGACCCCTGTGCGCTGACCGTGAGCAACGACGCGCCGGCGTGCTTCCCCCTCGGCACCACGACGGTCACGTTCACCGCCGCGAACGACCTCGATCTCTCCGCCACCTGCACGGCGGACGTCACGGTGGTGGATACCACACCGCCGGCGATCACGTTCTGTCCGCAGGACATCACGGTGGAGTGCTCGAGCCACTGCGGCGTGCTCAAGGGTGAGCTCTCCGTATGGTTGGACTCCTTCGCCGCGACGGACGTGTGCGATGTGAGTCCCACGCTCTCCAACGACGCCCCGGACTGCTTCCCGCTCGGGGCGACACTGGTGACGTTCACGGCCACGGACGACGAAGGAAACTCGTCGCAGTGCCAGGCGACCGTGACCGTGGAAGACACCACACCGCCGGAGATCGACGTGGTGCTGGACCGCGACGTGCTGTGGCCGCCCAACCACAAGCTGGCCACGGTGTGCGCCGAGGTGACGGTGACGGACGTGTGCGATCCGGATCCCACCTGGGTGCTCTACGACGCCGAATCGGACGAGCCGACCAACGATCTGGGCGACGGCAACACCGACGTGGACATCGTGGGCGCGGTGCTGGGGACCGCGGACGAGTGCGTCGATCTGCGCTCGGAGCGGATGGGCGGCGGCGACGGCCGTTGCTACACGCTGATCTATGAGGCGATGGACGCGTCCGGCAACGCGGCGTACGACACCCTGTGCGTGCGCGTGCCGCACGACCAGTCCAGTGCCGCACTCGCCTCCATCGGATTCAGCGCCGACGGCAAGACGCTGCAGGAGTCGAGGTTCGCGGTTATCATCCCGACGACGGACGCGGTGGACGCCAGCACGCTGGAACTCGCGCGCGTCTACCTCGGCAACACGGCCGGCGTCGCCCGGCCGGCGGAGACGCGCGTGGTCGACGCGACCGACGACGGACGCAACGACCTGGCGTTGTTCTACGACGCCGATGCGCTCGGAACCCTGCTCGGGGTGAGCCAGTCGCTCACCGTGAACGAGTCGGGATCCGCCCTGAAGCGCGAGCGGGGAGACGGACCACTGGGGATCCACTACACGACGCCGTCGGGCGTGGACTATCTCGTGAGCAACATCTTCGCGCTGGGAGTGCCGGTGGAGATGCCATCGGTGTGGCACGACGTCACCCCGCCGCTCGGTGACCCGGAGCGGGATCCCGAGCCCGTCGTGAAGGCGACGGCACTGGTGTCCATCCATCCCAACCCGTTCAACCCCCAGACCACGGTGCAGTACAGGCTGGCGGGGGCGAATTCGGTGCGCATCGCGATCTACGATGTGCGCGGGTCCCTGGTGCGGCGCCTGGTGGACGAGTCACAGCCCGCGGGCGAACACCGCGTGGTATGGGACGGCCGCGACGACGCCGGCAGAGGCGTGACGACCGGAATCTATTTCGTGCGGATGATCGCGGGCTCCTACGAAGAGATCCGCAAGATCGTTTTGCTCAAGTAGTTCGCGTCTGATTGAGATGCACGAAGACCCGGTGTCGAGTCGAGAGACTCGATGCCGGGTCTTCGTTCTATGCGGACAACTGACGACCTCTGGAATTGACGCGGGGCGCGGGGTGATGCTAGGGGTTGGTAACCACGTTGAGAACGCTGCCGATCGGCTCGCCGGGGCAGTCGTTGCACAGCCTTTGTTCTTCTGAAGGAGGAAGATCCGTGACACCTCGAATCCTCATGGCAGTTTCGCTAGGGGCCATAGCCTGCCTCTTCGCGCCGGCCGCGCACGCCGAGTCCGCCACCGTGGAGTTCACCCCGATCATCGCGTATGTGGCGCCGATGAAGTCCCAGGCCATCATTCCCGATTCGCCCCTGGTGATTCGGGCGACCCCCGGCACCGGGTATGGCGCCCGGCTCGCCTGGTGGGTAACGCCGCGCATTGCTATCGAGGGCGGCCTGCTCTATGCGCATTCGAGCCTCGAACTGGTGGGAGGCACTGTCCTGACACTCGACGCCCACTTTTTTCAGGCCGACGCGCGGGTGCGCGTACGTTTGAACAGCCCCGACGCGGACTCCGGACTTGATTTCATTGGCGGGATCGGCATAACCGACCTGAACGACGCGCTGTCCGATTTCTCTGAGGACCAGGGCATCAGTACGCCCGCCAAGTTCACGGGCATCGTCGGCCTGGGAGGAACCGTGGCGGTGAGTGAGCGTGTCCGGCTACGGTTTGACGCCGAAGACCACATCCACGGGGCCAACTTCGACATCGACGAGGCCAACGTGAGTGGTCCGCTCGACTCGCCCACGCAACACGAGCTTGTCTTTTCGGCGGGGCTCGTGATCCCGCTCTGGAGCAATTAGGCCACGCCCAGACTGGGAAGCCGCAGTGCCCGGCGGAACGGGCACGCGGCTTCCCGGCGGGCGGTCGTTCGCTTCCGGGTGCTGTCTACATACCAGATTTATTACCCGCGCTATCTCCACGTACCGGCAGGTGAATGCCGATACAGCGGCAGAGGTCATGCATTATTCCTTGTTTCTGCCTTGACGACTCCAGTGCCCGAGGGCATAATACATTTGCGACTGACAGGGCTCCCTTCTGATTGGAGTCCGTGGTCTTGCGACCGTCGGTCGCCTTTTTTTCTTTCGGGTGGGGATGGGTGCGGCGTGTATCTGCTATACCTCGACGAGTCCGGGAACCCGGACGATCCTTCGGACCGGCACTTCGTTCTCGGCGGCGCTGCGATCTTTGAACGCAGCACGTACTTCGTTTCGACCGCCCTGGACGAGCTCAAAAAGCGTCATTTTCCTTCGGATCCTCCGATCGAGTTCCACGCCACGGACATTCGTGCTGGCAAGGGCTTCTGGCGTCGAGTCCCGAAAGAGAAGCGCCAGGATTTGATTTCCGAACTTGGTTTCACGATCGTGGACAGTTCCCAACACCCGGGACTTGTGTTCTTCGCGGCTGTCGTTGAGAAGGACAATGTCAATCATGGCGAGCAATGTGTTAGAAGGGCGACTGAGGAAGTATGCGACAGGTTCGACATCTTCCTCAAGAATCGCCGGCGCGCCGGCGACGAACAGCGCGGCCTGTTGGTGTTCGCGGAAGGGCGCTACCGGGAGAGATCAAAGATCTGGGTCAGTGAATTCCGCGACCTCGGCACGTCGTGGCGCACGATCAACCTATTGAGCGACGTCCCCTACTTCGTGCCTGCAAAAGAGACGCGTCTGCTCCAGGTGGCGGACTACATCGCCCACGCGACCTTTCTCCTGTACGAGAAGCGAAATCCTGGTCTGTTCAGACCGCTGATGCGCCGGTTCGACGAGAAGAATGGAAAGCTGCATGGCCTCATTCATGTCGGGGGAGCGCCAGGGTGCGAGTGCCCCGCATGCTCGAGCCGCCGCCAGCGCGAGGACTTTGGCACCTGGCTCTAGCACTCGACTGCAGGGCCCGGAGCAGCTGCCCTCCCCGGGCTACAACCGAGACTCCACTACCCGCGCCATCTCCACGTACCGGCACAGCGCGTTCGCGAGCTTCATCTGCCGCGGTGACTTGCACTCCGGCTCGAAGAGCTTCGGACTCGCCACCAGAATCGTCGCGCACTTCGCACGTGACGTCGCCACGTTGAGGCGATTGAGATCGTACAGGAACTCCATCCCGCGCGGCGCATCCGAGGGCGACGACGACGCCATCGAGTAGATCACCACCGGCGCCTCCCGACCCTGGAACTTGTCCACCGTCCCCACCTTCACCCCGCGCGGCGAAAGGTGCTCGTAGAGCCGTGTCACCTGCCGGTTGTACGGCGCCACTACCAGGATGTCCTTCGGCTCGAGCGGGTGCTCCTGGCCGTCCGCGTCCACCCACCGGGATCCCTTCCCGAGCAGCGCCTCCACCACACTCTCCACCGCCTCCGCTTCCTCCGGCGAATCGCTCTGGTTGCCGTCGTGGTCCACCGTCACGATCCACAGCCCCGCGCCCTCGAAGCGCGCCACCCCCGCGAGCGCCTGAGTCTCCAGGCCGGCCCGCGATCGCAGCCGCCCGTCGTAGAAGACATCGGAGCAGAACGCGCAGATCCCGGGGTGCATCCGCCACGTCTCGGAGAGGAAGATGCCGCAGTCGTCCGGCATGGTGCGATCCTCGCCGAGGATGTGCTCCAGCGCGGAGACTTCTGTTCCCTCGGGGTGGCTTCCCTGCTGC
>DASTOO010000004.1:0-2047 GCA_035762505.1 Candidatus Krumholzibacteriia bacterium | reverse complement strand
ATCGGTATCCAACAGGTATCGAACTCCTCGCAAATCTCCGGAACCCTCCTCGCCAACCGTCGCCGCGAGCAGTACCGGCCTTCGCGTGGCGATCCGAGCTTGGACGAAGGCCTCGGCGAGCGTCACCAGCGCAGCGAGCCCCCGGGCGTTGTCGGCGATTCCGGGGCCCTCGAGCCGCGGCCCGCGGCGTGACACGGCAACGTCGAATTCCGGTCCGAACACCGTATCGAGATGCGCGGAAAGAACCACGCATCCATCGTGTAGGGGCGCAGCATGCTGCGCCCCTCCAAACCATGCTCGAACGTTGCCGACATCGTCGATCCCTACGTCCTGCAATCCCACCTCAGCGAACATTTCAGCGACGCGGGCCCCGCGCACATCTTCGGCGCCGGTCGGCGCGGGGATCGCCGACAGCGTGGCCTGACGCGCGAGCGTTGTCTCGTCGGAGCGCTCGATGTAGGCGCGCGCGGCGCGGATGCCATCGTGGGAGAGGAGCGCGTCGATCACGAGGGCAAACTATGACTTTTGGGGCGGATTCTGCAACAGCATTCTGTTGGGTACGGGCGCAGCATGCTGCGCCCCTACAAAGCTTTCGCGCTTTTATTCACTTGACCTGGCCTAGTGGCGGCGCGACACTACGCGCATGGAGGAACGACAGCTCATCTACGACTGGAATAGCGCGGGCGGGCCGAACGGCGGCTTCGACTGGACCCGCGCGCGCGTGGATCTGAACGACGAGACCCTGCGCGATGGCTTGCAGTCGCCCTCCGTCACCGATCCGTCGCTCGACGTCAAGAAGCGCCTCCTGCACCTCATGGCCGACCTGGGCATCGTGGCGGCCGACATCGGGCTGCCGGGTGCCGGCCCCAGAGTCGTCGAGCAGGTGCGCGCGCTCGCGACCGAGATCCGCGATCACAAGCTCCCGATCTTCCCTAACTGCGCCGCCCGCACGGTGGTCGCCGACGTCGAGCCGATCGTCCGGGTCGCGAACGAAGTGGGGATCAAGATCGAAGCGGCCACGTTCATCGGCTCTTCGCCCATTCGTCAGTACGCGGAAGACTGGACGCTGGACCACATCCTCAAGGCGTCCGAGGAAGCGGTGCGTTACGCCGTCAAGCACGGCCTGCCCGTCATGTACGTCACGGAAGACACGACGCGCGCCCGGCCTGAGACACTGAAGGCACTGTATGGTGCGGCCATCGCGTGCGGCGCAGGGCGAATCTGTCTCGCCGACACGGTCGGGCATGCAACTCCAGACGGGGTTCGGGCGCTCGTCAAATTCGTCAAATCAGAAATCGTCAAGCAGCACGACGTGAAAATCGACTGGCACGGGCATCGTGACCGGGGCATGGGACTGATCAACTGCCTCGCGGCGATCGAGGCCGGCGTCGATCGCGTGCACGCGACGGCGCTCGGTGTGGGGGAGCGGGTCGGCAACGCGGAAATGGACTTGCTGATCGTGAACCTCAAGCTGCTGGGCGCGCACCAGGCCGAGATCCGCAAACTGCCCGAGTACTGCCGGCTCGTGGCCGACGCGGTGGGCGTGCCGATTCCGGTGAACTACCCCGTCGTGGGGACCGATGCGTTCCGCACGGGCACAGGCGTGCACGCCGCCGCGATCATCAAGGCGAAAAAGAAGGGCCACGCCTGGCTCGCGGACCGCGTGTACAGCTCCGTGCCGGCGGAGGAATTCGGCTTCGAGCAGCGGATCGAGATCTCGCCCGTGTCGGGACTCTCCAACGTGAAGTATTGGCTGGAGCATCACGGCTACGATCCCAACGACGACGCGGCCTGCCGCACGTTGTTCGAGGCGGCCAAGCGCACCGACCGCGTGCTGTCGGACGAAGAGTGTCACCGGTTGCTGCACGCATGAGCTTCCGCGACGTCGAGAAGTCGTTCTTCGATCTCTACTGGCACATGGATCCCGTCGCGGCGACTCAGGCGGGCGTCCCCGGCCATGACGACCGCTACGGCCGCTTCAGCCCCGCCGCGCTCGGGCCGCATCTCGCGGCGTTGAAATCCATCGCGTCCGCGCTCGAGGAGGCGA
>DASTOO010000003.1:0-4545 GCA_035762505.1 Candidatus Krumholzibacteriia bacterium | reverse complement strand
TTTCTGTGGTGGTCGGGCGCGGTGTGGCTGATCGGAATTCTGGATTCGTGGATCGACGCGCACCTCTACGACGTGCGCGAATACACACCGCCCTCGCCGCCGCAAGCCGGGGTTCCGCGCACGGAGGGCGGCGACGTGAGTTATCTCACCATCGGGATCGGGCTGTCGATAAAGTGACATCATGACGTTTCCGCAGGAAAGAATCCGCAACTTCTGCATCATCGCGCACATCGACCATGGCAAGTCGACGCTGGCGGACCGCCTGCTCGAGCGCACCCATACGCTCACCAGCAAGGAGATGCGCGCGCAGGTGCTCGACACGATGGACCTCGAGCGCGAGCGCGGCATCACGATCAAGAGCCACCCGATCCGCATGATCTACCGCGCCCGGGACGGGCAGGACTATCTCTTCAACCTGATCGACACGCCGGGGCACGTGGACTTCACCTACGAGGTTTCGCGGAGTCTGGCGGCGTGCGAGGGCGCGATCCTCGTGGTGGACGCGGTGCAGGGCATCCAGGCGCAGACCGTCTCGAACGTATACCTCGCGGTGGAGCACGGGCTCGAGCTCCTGCCGGTGATCAACAAGATCGACCTGGCGGCGGCGCGCTCGGACGAGGTGGCCGAGGAGATACACGAGCTGATCGGCGCGGACCCGGCCGAAGTGGTGCGTGTCAGCGCGCGCGAGGGGCTGGGCATCGACGACCTGCTCGAGGCGGTCGTGGCGAAGATTCCCCCGCCCCAGGGCGACCGCGCGGGGAAGCTGCAGGGGCTCGTGTTCGATTCGTTCTATGACACGTACAAGGGTTCGGTGATCTACGTCCGCATCAAGCAGGGACGCGTGCACAAAGGCGACGTCCTGCGCCTGTGGTCCAACGGGAAGACCTTCGAGAACATGGACGTGGGCTACTTTCGCATCACGATGGTGCCGGCGCCTCTGCTGGAAGCGGGCGAGGTGGGCTACGTCGTCACCGGCATCAAAGACATCAAGGACACCAAGGTGGGCGACACCATCACACTCGACGCCAACCCGTGCGACGCGCCCCTTCCCGGCTACACCGACGTGAAGCCGATGGTTTTCAGCGGCCTCTACCCGGTGGACGCCGAGGCCTACGAGGAGCTGCGCGACGCGCTGGAGAAGCTGCGGCTGAACGACTCGTCGTTCATCTTCGAGCCGGAGACGTCGGTGGCGCTCGGTTTCGGCTTCCGTTGCGGGTTCCTGGGGCTTCTGCACATGGAGATCATCCAGGAACGCCTGGAGCGCGAGTACAACCTCAATCTCATCACGACCATGCCCAACGTGGAGTACATCGTGCGCCTCAAGAACGGCGAGGAGATCGTGGTCGACAACCCCGCCACCTTCCCGGCCGAAGGCAAGATCGAGCACGTGCGCGAGCCGTACGTGAAGGTCGAGGTCGTGACCCCGTCGGACTATGTGGGCGCGATCATGTCGCTCAACCAGGAGCGTCGCGGCGTCTATCTCGGCATGGAGTACGTGACCAAGGAGCGGGCCGTGCTGCGCTACGACATGCCGCTGGCCGAGATCCTGATCGACTACTATGATAAACTGAAGAGCCTGAGCCGCGGCTACGCGAGCCTCGACTACGACTACGTGGGCCACCGCGAGAGCGACGTGATCCGGCTCGACATCGCCATCAACGGGGATCCGGTGGACGCGCTCTCGATGATCGTGCATCAGGACAACGCCTACAACATGGGCCGCGACCTGGCCTCCAAGCTCAAGGAGGTCATCCCGCGCCAGATGTACGAGGTGGCCATTCAGGCCTGCATGGGCGCCAAGGTGATCTCGCGGACCAACGTCAAGGCGCTGCGCAAGAACGTCACGGCCAAGTGCTACGGGGGCGACATCACCCGCAAGCGCAAGCTCCTCGAGAAACAGAAAGAGGGCAAGCGCCGTATGAAGATGGTCGGCAAGGTGGAAATTCCGCAGGAGGCCTTCCTCGCGGTACTCAAAGTGGAGAGAACGAGCTAAATGGCAAAGACGCGCAAGAAATCAGTCATTCGTGAGTATACCGAGATCATCGTCCTCGCCGTGGGGCTCGCGCTCTTCGTGCGGACCTTCTTCGTGCAGGCGTTCCGCATCCCCTCGGAGTCGATGGAGGACACGCTGCTGGTGGGCGACTTCCTCTTCGCGAACAAGCTGCTCTACGGACCCAAGCTGCCGCTCATCGACGTGCGCATCCCGGCGATTCGCGATCCGAAGCCGGGCGACATCATCATCTTCAAGTATCCCGGGGACGAGAAGGTCGACTACATCAAGCGCTGTGTCGCGGTGGAGGGGCAGACGGTGGAGCTGGTCGACAACCATCTCTACGTGGACGGCATCCTGCAGGAAGAAGAGTTCACCAAGTACGTCTTCGGCTCGCGGCCGGAGCGGCACTTCGGCCCCTTCGCGGTGCCCGAGGGGCACATCTTCATGATGGGCGACAACCGCGACAACAGCGCGGACAGCCGGGCCTGGGGCCCGCTCGACAAGCGGCTCATCACGGGCAAGGCGATGTTCATCTACTTCTCGTGGAACCCGCGCTCACATTCGATCCGCTTCTCGCGCATCGGCGACATTATTCGCTGAGCGCCCGGGTCAGGGAGCGTCACGAGGGGCCTTGCCCGCGACGTCCCAGCGTGTACCACTGAGATCGCTGCGGCTGGGAGGTGTTGCTGCGGATTGTCGCTGGCAACGCCCCTCGCGCCGCTCCCTCGCTGGTTGCCACCCGCGCGGAACAGCTCCCGAAGGCGGCCGCTCGGCCTCCGCGATTGTCCGCTTCGCTCCGCCGCATGGCGGCCGTGCGCAGCCAGAGATACATGAGACAGATTTCGCTCTATATTCACGTTCCCTTCTGCACGCGGCGGTGCTCGTACTGCTCGTTCTACCACGTGCCGTCGGCGAAGAGCCGCGAGGAGGCGTTCGTCGACGCCCTCGCGGGCGAGATTCACGCTGCTTTCGCGGAGATCGGCGAGCCCTTCGCGCTGCACACCGTATTCGTGGGCGGCGGAACGCCCACCGTGCTGGACGACGCGTTGTGGCGGAGAATCGTCGACGCGATCGCGCCGCGCTTCCCGGCCGGCGGCCCGGCGGAGTTCACCGTGGAGATGAACCCCGAGGACGTCGCGCGCGCGCGCGTGCGCTTCCTGCGCTCCCTCGGTGTGAACCGCGCGAGCATCGGCATCCAGTCCATGCATCCCGTGGGGCAGAAGGTGCTGAAACGCTGCGCGCCGGACGTGAACGCGCGCGCCATCGACGTCGTGCGGGAGACGTTCGACAATGTGAGCTTCGACGTTCTACTGGGTGTGCCGAAGACGACCGCCTCCGACCTCGCCGCCACGATGAGGGCGCTCCTCGAGCGCGAGCCCCGGCACCTCTCCGTGTACGGCCTCGAGCCGGGGGGGGACATGTCGCACGAGGTCGAGCGCTTCTTCCAGGCGGTTGACCCGGACCGTGTCGCTGATGAATACTTGGGGGTGTGCGACACGCTCCGCGCCCGGGGCTTCCGCCACTACGAAGTCTCGAACTTTGCGCGACCCGGCTTCGAGTCACTGCATAATCGGGTCTACTGGGACGGCGGCGATTATCTGGGCGTCGGACCGGCCGCGCACTCGGCGCTGGGCGGACGGCGTTTCTGGAACGCGCCGTCGCTCGATGCGTATCTCCGGCGTCGCGGCGGCCAACACCTCGCCGCGCGGGTGCGCGACGAGTCCGGTGACGGCCCCATCGAGAGGGTCATGCTGGCGCTGCGCACCGATCGCGGCGCGCCGGCGGCGTGGTTCGCGCCCGCGCGCACCCGCGAGTTCGCGGCGGACGGGTTGCTGGAAGTGCGCGAGGGGCGGGTGTTCGCGACCGACCGCGGGTTCCTGGTGCTGAACGACCTGGTGCTGCGGCTCTCGGAGCCGGCCACCGGCAGCGAGTCGATATGCTGATCGAGACGGATAGAGAAATACTCCGCACCATCATCGAGGTCTACGTCGCTGACGGCGTGCCGGTGAGTTCGCAGCGCGTGCTCGCGGCGGGATGCTTTGCCATGAGCACGGCCACGATCCGCAACCGCATGGCGGTGCTCGAGCGCGCGGGCTGCATCGCCAAGGCGCATGTCTCGTCGGGCCGCATTCCCACCGACGAGGGGTACCGCCTCTACGTCGACGCGCTGCAGGCCGAGCGCACGCTCGCCGCGGGCGAAGAGCTCCCGGCGGTGCGCGAGGAGTTGCGGGCCGAGGGCAGCAACATGAACGCGCTGATGGCGCACGCCTCGCAGGTGCTGGGCGCGATGTCACGCAACGTCGCCCTCGTGTACGGCGCCATCGTGCAGGAGAGCCGCGTGCGCGCCGTGAAGCTCTTCCGCCTCGACGGTGGGCGCATCCTGGTGGTCGTCCATCTGATCCCGGACTACGAGCGCACCGTGACGTTGCGCGCCGGCCGCGAGCCGTCCCCAGACGGGGTTTCGGCCGCGGAGGGCCTCTTGAACCGTCTCGTGGCCGGTTTGAGCCTCGACGAGGCCCGCTGTGTCCTCGGCGAGATGCTGCGCGACAATG
>DASTOO010000002.1:0-6503 GCA_035762505.1 Candidatus Krumholzibacteriia bacterium | reverse complement strand
CTGGCGCTGCCGCTCGTGGCGCTTGCAACGGGCGCGGCGCTCGCGCAGGAGCGGCCGGCATACGACCTCGTGGAGGCGTTCCCGGCGCTCCAGTTCCGCCGCCCGGTGGACCTGCAGGCGCCGCGCGACGGCACGAACCGCCTGTTCGTGGTCGAGCAGGACGGCATGATCCATGTGTTCAGGAACGACCCCGCCGAGAGCAAGTCGGAGGTGTTTCTCAACCTGCGCGAGCGTGTCAACCGCGACGGGAACGAAATGGGACTGCTCGGGCTCGCGTTTCCGCCCGATTTCAAGCGTTCGAAGACGTTCTATGTCGATTACACCGCGTCCAGGATGCTGCGCCGCATCACGCGCGTCAGCCGTTTCACCGTGGGCCCGTATCCCAACGGGGCCGATGTGGCGAGCGAGCTCGCCGTGATCGAGATCCCGCAGCCCTGGTCGAACCACAACGGCGGCCAGCTGGCGTTCGGCCCCGACGGCATGCTCTACGTCGCGATGGGTGACGGCGGCGCGGCCGGCGATCCGCGCGGCAATGCGCAGGATCGTTCCTCGCTGCTCGGCAAGATCCTGCGCCTCGACGTGGCGCGGCATCCCTACACGATTCCGCAGGACAATCCGTTTCGCGGCAACCGGAACGGCTGGAAGGAGGAGATCTTCGCGTACGGGCTGCGCAATCCCTGGCGCATCTCCTTCGACCGCGCGACGGGCCGGCTGTGGGCGGGCGACGTCGGTCAAGTGACGTGGGAGGAGATCGACATCATCGAGGCCGGGAAGAACTACGGATGGGACTGTCGCGAGGGACTGCATCCGTACGAGCCCGCGAGCGAGCGCTCGGAGAGCTGCGCGCAGGCGGGCGCGCTGACCGATCCGGTGTGGGCCTACGGGCGCGAGCAGGGCATCAGCGTCACCGGCGGATACGTCTATCGCGGCCGCGCGCTCCCGGACCTGGCGGGCTGGTACGTGTATGCGGACTACGGCAGCGGACGAATCTGGGCGCTCCGGGTCGAGGACGGCAAGACGGAGAACCGGCTGGTGGTGGACGCCGGCATCCTGATCTCCTCGTTCGGGTGCGACGAGGCGGGCGAGCTCTTCATCTGCGCGCACGATCCCAGCAACGGGCCGACGAAGATCTACCGGCTGGTCGCGGAGTGAGCGCGAAGACCTCGCCCGGAGGGCCCGCGCCGGCGGTGGACGCGCTGGTGGTCGACAAGTCGCGCACGCCGCTCATGTTCACCGCGATCGCGCGCCGCTACGACTTCCTCAACCACGCGCTGAGCTTCAACGTCGACCGCAGCTGGCGGCGCGCGCTGGTGGCGTACGCCCGCGCGCGCGCCGGCGAGCGCGTCCTCGACGTAGCGACCGGCACGGGGGACGTCGCCATCGCCTTCGCGCAGCGCACGCGCGCCGCGATGATCGTCGGGCTCGATCCCTCCGAAGGGATGCTGGACGTGGGGCGCGGGAAGCTCGGGCCGGCGGATCCGGGCCGCGTCCAGCTGGTCGAGGGAGACGCGCTCGCGCTCCCGTTCGCCGACGCCTCCGTCGACGTGGTCTCGATCGCGTTCGGGCTGCGCAACCTGCCGGACTACGAGCAGGGCGTGCGCGAAATGGCGCGCGTGCTCCGCCCGGGTGGGCGGCTCGTGATCCTGGAGTTCCTGCCGCCGAAGGGCGCCGCGCTCCTCGCCTACCGCGTCTATCTCGGCACGGTTCTGCCGGTGGTGGGGCGCATCATCTCGGGGTCCGCGGAGGCCTACGGCTACCTCTCGGCGTCGATCCGCGGCTTCATGGAGGCGTCCGACGTGCGCGCGCTCGTCGCAGCGGCGGGGCTCCGTCACGTGGAGGCGCGCCGCCTCACGGGCGGCATCGCGGCATTGTACCGCGGCGTCAAATCGTGATAGTTTCGGTGCAGGTTCGCAGCCAACGATGATTCCAACGCGCAAGACCCGTATTCTGTTCGTCTGTATCGGCAACATGTGCCGCTCGCCCATGGCGGAGGGCTTCGCCCGCCGGCTGGGCGGGGAGGCGCTGGAGATATACAGCGCCGGCACCCATCCGACCGGTGTGGTGAGCGAGGACGCGATCGAGATCATGCGCGAGGTCGGCATCGATATTTCCCGCCTCACGTCGAACGGCCTCGCCGCGGTGCCGCTGGCGGAGATGGACATCGTCGTGTCGATGGCGTCGGCGCCCGCCCGCGCCCTCGTCCCCCGCGACTTCAAGGGCGTCGCCATCGACTGGAAGGTGGACGACCCGGTGGGGAAGTCGCTGGGCGTCTTCCGGCGCGTGCGCGATGAATTGCTCGCGCGCGTGACGGACCTGGTGGACCAGGTCCGGCGCGGCGCGGTTGGAGAGCCGCGGGTGCGATGAACGCGTCCCGTCGCAGGAAGGAGACGGACATGAATCGAATCCGGGTGGCCTCGCTCCAGTACTTCATCCGTCCCATCACCTCGTTCGACCAGTTTCGAAGCCAGGTGGCGGGGCTGGTCGATACCGCCGCGGACTACAAGTGCCACCTGCTCGTCTTTCCCGAGTACTTTACACTCCAGCTGCTCACCCTGGAGGACATCCGCCGGCCGATCCATGAGCTGGTGCGCGCCCTCGCGCGCCAGCGGGAGCGGTTCGTGGAGCTGATGTCGACTCTGGCGCGGGAGCACGGCATCTACATCGCCGCGGGCACGATTCCGTCCAACGGGAACGAGCAGGACGTCATCCACAACGAGAGCTTCTTCTTCGGGCCGAGCGGCGCGCACGAGTCGCAGTGCAAGATCCACATGACGCGCTTCGAGCGCGAGGAGTGGTTCGTCCAGCCGCGCAACGAGCTGCGGATCATGGAGACCGACTTCGGGCGCGTGGCTATCAATGTCTGCTACGACGTCGAGTTTCCCGAGCTGGCCCGGGTGGCGGCGCGCGAGGGCGTCTCCGTGCTCATCGTGCCGAGCTGCACGGACGATCGCCAGGGCTTCCTGCGCGTGCGCTACTGCGCGCAGGCGCGCGCCATCGAGAACCAGATGTACGTCGTGCACTCCTCCACGGTCGGTTCGTTGCCGATGGTGCCCGCGGTGTCGCTCAACTACGGACAGGCGTCGATACTCACGCCCAGCGACTTTCCCTTCTCGCGCGACGGCATTTTGGCTGAGGGGCTTCCCAACCAGGAGACCATGGTGATCGGCGAGCTCAACCTGGAGACGATCGTCGAATCGCGCGAGAGCGGCACCGTGCTGCCGCTGCGCGACAGCGTGGCGTCCGCCGAGGTCAAGAAAGTCGTGGAAGTCGTGCGGGTGTCGTGAGGGAGGCCGATGTCGTTCACCGTCCGCAACGTGACGCCGGTTGATTTCGCGCACATAACCGCCCTCTCGCTCAGGATCTATCCGGAGGCGCGGCCGTGGGACGCGACCCAGCTGTCCTCGCATCTGCGCGTCTTTCCCGAGGGCCAGTTCATCGTCGAGGAGACGGCCACCGGGCGGATCGTGGGGTACGCCGCCACCCTGATCGTGGCCTGGGACGACTATGACATGCAGGCCAACTGGCGTGACTTCACCGACAACGGCAACTTCACCAATCACGACCCCGGAAAGGGACGGACCCTGTACGCGGCGGACATCATGGTGGACCCCGATTTCCAGGGCCGCGGGGTCGGGAAGCTCATCTACCAGGCCCGGGAGCGCCTGCTGCGCGAGCGCGGGCTCCTGCGCATCCGCGCCGGCGCGCGCCTGCAGGGGTACCACCGCTACCACCCGGAGATGAGCGCGGAAGACTACGTCCAGCGCGTCGTCGACGGCGAGCTGTCGGACCCGACGCTCTCGTTCCAGCTCAAGAGGGGATTCAAGGTGCTCGGAGTCGTGCACGCGTACATGCGCCACGATCCCATGAGCATGGGATACGCCGCCGTCATCGAGTTCCTCAACGACGACGTGGCGGGCCCGGACGACTACCGCCATCAACACGAAAGCCCGTTCTGCCGCTGATGCACTCGCTCGACGTCATCTTCAAGCCCAGGTCGATCGCCGTCATCGGCGCGACACCGCGCGTGGGGAGCATCGGACGCGAGATTCTGAACAACCTCTTCGCGTATGAATTCAACGGGAAGATATTCCCCGTGAACCCGCGCTACGAGTACATCCACAGCACCAAGGCCTATCCCACCGTGCTCAGCATTCCCGACCCGGTGGACCTCGCCGTGGTGGTGGTGCCCGCCGCCCACGTCTACGGCGCGGTGGAGGACTGCGGGCGCAAGGGCGTCAAGGGCCTGGTCATCATCACCGCCGGTTTCCGCGAGACGGGCGCGGAGGGCGCGGCGCGCGAGGAGGCGATCATCGCCCTCGCCCGGAAGTACGGGATGCGGATGATCGGGCCCAACTGCATGGGCGTCATCGATGCCACACCCGGTGTGCGCATGAACGCGACGTTCTCACCCGGCGTTCCGCCCACCGGCACGGTCGCGTTCATGACCCAGAGCGGCGCGCTCGGCGTCGCCATCCTGCTCGCCGTGCAGAGGCTCGGCGTCGGCTTCTCCTATTTTGCGAGCGTCGGTAACAAGGCGGACGTCAGCGCCATGGATCTGCTCGAGTACTGGGAGAACGACGCGCACACCAACCTGATCGCGATGTACCTCGAATCGTTCGGCGATCCCCGCCGTTTCACGGAGCTGTCCAAGCGCATCTCCCGGCAGAAGCCGATCGTGGTGGTGAAGTCCGGCACCTCCGACGCCGGCGCGCGCGCGGCCTCGTCGCACACCGGATCGCTGGCGGGGCTGGAGGCGGCCTCGGAGGCGCTGCTCCAGCAGTGCGGCGTCAACCGCGTGTCGAGCATCGAGGAGATGATCTACGTCGTGACCGGCTTCGTGCGCGCGCCCATCCCGACCGGCAACCGCCTCTGCATCGTGACGAACGCCGGCGGACCCGCCATCATGGCGGCCGACGCGGCGGACGGCCACGGCCTGCAGATGGCGACGCTGGTGGAATCCACGCAGGCTGCGATGCGCAAGGTGCTCGCGCCGGAAGCGAGCGTGCAGAACCCGGTCGACATGATCGCGGGCGCGGGTCCCGACGAGTACGAGAAGGTGCTCGATCTCGCGCTGGCGGACGGGAACGTCGACATCGCGATTCCGATCTTCGTCCCGCCGCTCATCATCGAGCCCATGGAAGTGATCCGCCGCATCACGACGGTGGCACGCCGGCACGGCAAGCCCGTCTACTGCGTGCTCATGGCGGAGGAGAGCTCGTACGAGCGCATCCCGCGCGCCGTGCCCGACGCGGTGCCGATCTACCGCTTCCCCGAGGACGCGGTCACGGTGGCGGAGCACATGAACCGTTACCGGCTGTGGCGGGCCCGGCCGGTCGGCACGGAGCGGAAGTTCGAGGTCGATCGGGAGCGCGCCGCCGGGATCGTCGCCGCGAAGCGGAGCGCCGGCGGGGGATATCTCGAGCCGCGCGACGCCCGGGCGGTCCTCGAGTCGTACGGCTTTCCGGTGTCGCACCACGTCGAGTTCGCGGCGGCCGCGGACCCGCTGGCCGCCGCGAAGGGTTTGTCGTTCCCGGTGGCGCTCAAGGTGGTCGGCGAAAAAATCGTCCACAAGTCCGACGTCGGGGGCGTGATCGTCGGCATCGACGACGCCCCGTCGCTCGTCGACGCGCGCCGCGCGATGGAGACCGCGCTGCGGCGCGCCGGCGTATGGGAGGGCGTTTCGGGCTTCATGGTGCAGGAGATGGCGGGCGGGGACGCCTCCGGCAAGGAGCTGATCTTCGGCGTGGCGGAGGATCCCAAGTTCGGGCCGCTTCTCATGTTCGGAATGGGCGGCCGTTACGTCGAGATCCTGCGCGACGTGGCGTTCCGGGTGCTGCCGGTGACCGACATCGACGCGAAGGACATGGTTCGCAGCATCCGGTCCTTTCCGCTGCTCGAGGGAGTCAGGGGAGAAGCGCGCGTGGATATCGAGTTCGTCGAGGAGATGGTGCTGCGCCTTGCCCAGCTCGTCGACGAGCTCGACGGCATCGTGGAGCTGGACATGAACCCGGTGATCGTCACGCGCTCCCGCGCGGGCTGCCGGGTCGTCGACGTCCGCATCCGGGTCGCGCCGCACGCGTGATCGCCGCCGGCCGGCGGCGCGCAATCTTCGCACCCGCGAAACCCCCGCGCCCATCGCTCCGTATGACGCACCAGAGTCACTCACAAACCGGGGCGCCCCCCGGCCGGTTGACGCGGGGGGCGTTTTCGGGTATACACGTGACAAATCCATCCGCTCACCGACAGCCCCCGCACCACATCGGGCCCGGGATCGATATGATTTCTCAAGAGTTCATTCTGGAGGTAACGACGGCATGAAGCGCCTCACATGGGCATTCGCAATCGTCGCGGCGGTCGCGGTTTTTGCCACGGCCGTTTACGGCGACAAGGACCGCAAGGCCGGCACTATCGAATATGAAGAGCACGTTCTCGACAACGGGCTGCGGGTGGTCCTCTCCGAGGATCATTCCGTTCCGGTCGTCGCGGTCAACGTGTGGTACCAC
>DASTOO010000001.1:0-3619 GCA_035762505.1 Candidatus Krumholzibacteriia bacterium | reverse complement strand
CCGGCGCAGCGTCTCATCAGGTTCTGAAGGCGATCGGCAGCGCTCCGGTCATGCTCACCGACGCGCATGCCGTACACGCTGGTGCGGTAATCATCGATGGCCCGCAGATCCCACAGGGCGTCGATGATTCGTTTGTCCGCGGAGGACGGCTTCCCGATACGCAGGGTCAGCGCGTTGGACCGCGCGACCACCGGCCGCGCTCCTTCCTGGCCCGGCTCGAGGCAGCAGATGTGGATCAGGTATTCGCCCGGCCGATCGAACAAAACCGGCTTCGTCTTCTTGCCGATGCTCGCTCCAGCGGCGTCCACCTCGCCGTTGTTGCGGGCAACCTGGGCGAAAAACTGGAGCGAGTCACCGGGGCACAGACGCGTCATCGGCAGATGGTCGCGGATGCGCACAAACCTCCGGTCTCCGCGAGATGGGGTGAGCGACATGAACACGTCGGGACGATTATCGCGGCGGTATTCGGGAACGTAGACGGTGTCGCGGCCGGCATTGCGAACCAGGACGGACAGCCGAATCGGCTCCCCGGGCAGGTAGTCGGACTTGTCAGCGGAGATGGAGACCGTGAAGGCGGGCTGGGCCGTCGCCGGCATCACCGGCGACAGCAGCAGACCCCACAGCAGAAGCGATCGAGTCATGATTCACCTCGGCGGCCAGGTGTGGGGTCGAAGGCAACATACCGCTCGGGGGCACCGGGTTCAAGTGCATGCTCGCCCGGCCGCGGGGGATTACTCGTCTTTCGGCCCGACCCACATGGCCGGGTTCCAGGCCACTTCCCACAGGAACCCGTCCGGATCGGCGAAGTAGCCCGAGTACCCGCCCCAGAAGACGTCCTGCGCCGGCTTCACGATGCGCGCCCCGGCCGCCGAGGCGGTCTGCATCACGAGATCGACCTCCTCGCGCGAGGCCACGTTGTGGGCGAGCGTGAAGCCCCGGAAGCCCTCGCCGCCGGCGGGCGTCAAAGCGTCCTCGGCCAGGAGGTCGCGCGGGTAGAGCGCCAGCCACGTGCCGTTCAGGGTGAAGAACGCCACGTCGGCCTCCATCGGCACACGGGGGAACCCCAGGCCCTCCTCGTAGAAGCGAATGGAGCGCGAGAGGTCCGAGACGCCCAAGGTGATCATGCTGATGCGCGGCTTCACGGCGTCCCCTTTCGGAGCCCCAGGGCCCAGGCGAGTGCAATGAGAATGGCCACCACGACGGCGAGCAGGACCCTCACGACCACCCGGCCCGCCCGCGCCTCCGCCTCCTCGTCGAGGTAGAGCCGGCCGTCCGGGGTCCGCACGATGATGCGGCTCGTCTCGAGGTGCCGGAACTGGACCCGGTCGTGGTGCGCCATGGTGGATTCCGCGACCCCCCGATCGGGTGCCGTGGCCCGGGCCTTTCGGAACGAATCGATGATTTCCCGGCGGCGACGGGCGATCGCGGCCGCCGCGATCCCGCCAGCCCCTCCTCCGACGACCATGGCAGATCCTCCCTTTCAGGACCCATTATTCAGCTTCCGGCCCGGGCGATTCCATGCAAAAATCCAGTTCTGCCGCCAGGATCGTTCGAAACACAGGTTCATCCATCATTTTATGAGCGGAGTCATCCCATGAGAAAACCTCTGCGCGCCCTGATTCACACGTTTGCGTTGCTCCTGATCGCATCCGGCGCGGGTGCCCAGATCGACGCGCGCCTCCTCCAGAATCCCGACGTTTCCCAGACCCACATCGTGTTCGCCTACGCGGGCGACCTGTGGGTGGTCGAGAAAGCGGGCGGAATGGCCGTCCGACTGAGCTCGCCCGCGGGCCAGGAGTTGTTCCCGCGCTTCTCGCCGGACGGTTCGCGCATCGCGTACAGCGCGAGCTACGACGGCAACCTCGACGTGTACGTCGTCCCGACGCTGGGCGGCGCGCCGGTGCGCGTCACCAACCACGGCATGTGGGACCGCGTGCTCGACTGGTACCCGGACGGGGGCAAGGTGCTCTTCGCGACGTCGATGCACAGCGGGCGGCAGCGCTACAGCCAGTTCTACAGCGTGCCGCCGGCGGGCGGATTACCGCAGCTGCTCCCCGTCCCTTACGGCGAGTTCGGCACGATGTCGCCGGATGGAAAGTCGATCGCCTACACGCCGCGCTCGCGTGCGCACCGCACGTGGAAGCGCTACCGCGGCGGCACGGCGCCGGACATGGTGATCTTTGACCTCGAGAAGCGGACGTCGGAGACCATCGCGGCCGATCCGGCCAACGACGAGTTCCCCATGTGGTCGGGTCGGAAGATCTACTTCCTCTCCGACCGCGACGCCAGCCAGCGCCACAACATCTGGTCCTATGACGTCGACGCGAAGGCCGTGAAGCAGATCACGACGTTCACCGACTTCGACGTGCACTACCCATCCATCGGACCCTCGGACATCGTGTTCCAGGCGGGCGGTCTACTCTACCTGCTCAGCCTGGCCGACGAGACCTGGCGCCCCGTCGAGGTCAAGGTCGTGACCGACCACATCACGCTGCTCCCGCGCCTGGGGGATGCCGCGGACCTGGTCGAGAGCGTCGCACTCGCGCCCAATGGCAAGCGCGCGCTCTTCAGCGCGCGCGGCGAGGTCTTCTCGGTGCCGGCGGAAAACGGCCCGGTGATCGACCTCACGCGCACACCCGGCTCCGCCGAGCGCTACGCGGCGTGGTCGCCCGACGGCAAGACCGCCGCGTACTGGAGCGACGCGTCCGGCGAGTACGAGCTGATGCTGCTCGACCTCGCGCAGCCCGGCGCGCCGAAGAAGGTCACCTCCTACGGCCCCGGCTACCGCTACCGGCTCTTCTGGTCGCCCAACAGCAAGATGATCGCGTTCATCGACCAGGCCATGAAGATCCACGTGTACGATGTCGAGAAGAACCGCACCATGGACGTCGACCAGAACCGCTTCCTGTTCCAGGACGGACTGGAGGGCTTCGAACCAGCGTGGTCGCCGGACAGCCGCTGGCTCGCGTACCGCCGCGACATGGACAACCAGGCGGGCGCGATCTGCATCTTCGACACGCGCGACGGCAAGTCGCATCAGGTGACGTCGGGCTACTACAACGACAACCTGCCGGCGTTCGATCCCGACGGGAAGTACCTCTACTTCCTCACCAACCGGTCGTTCGAGCCGATCTATTCGGATCTGGACAACTCGTGGATCTACGCCAATACGACGCAGATCGCGGCGGCCTCGCTCACCGGCGACATCCTCTCGCCGCTCGCGCCGAAGAACGATTCCACCTCGGTGGACACCGGCGACAAGGGCGACAAGGACAAGAAGGACGACAAGGACAAGAAGAAGGAAGCGCCGAAGGAGACGAAGATCACGCTGGAGGGCTTCGAGCGCCGCGTGGTGGTGCTCCCGCCGCACGCGGGGAACCTGGGCCGGCTGCAGGCCGTATCCGGAAAGGTTGTGTTCCACCGCCGTCCCAACACGGGTGCCGCGGACGAGAAGGCGCCCGTCATGTACTACGACCTCGAGGAGCGCGAGGAGAAGACCATCGTCGAGGACGCGGACTTTTTCGAAGTCAGCGCGGACGGTGAAAAGGTGCTCATCAGGAAGAAGGACGAATACGCGGTCGTCGACCTCAAGGAAGACCAGAAGCTCGAGAAGAAGATG